>JAHEEN010000319.1 GCA_024640685.1 Rhodospirillaceae bacterium | reverse complement strand
TGAATCATTCCCGTCTAGCGGTCTCGATGTAAAGTCACGATAATCTGAGAGAGGGCCGCGAAGAACAGGCCGCACTGCTCACTCTGATCCGAGCCGATAGATTTCAAAAGAAACGGTTTTAGTTTTTGGGGGGTTTTCATAATTGTGAAACCTGGGGCATATTCGACTCGAAAACGCGTGCTGGTCACTGGGGGCGCGGGTTTCATCGGCTCGCACGTTTGCGCAGCACTATTGCGAGAGGGTCACGAAGTACTCTGCGTGGACAATTTCTTCACCGGCACTAGAGAGAATATCTACCATCTTCTCGATGACCACAGGTTCGAGTTGCTACGGCACGATGTCACTTTTCCGCTCTACGTGGAAGCAGACGAAATCTATAATTTTGCGTGTCCAGCTTCACCGGTCCATTACCAATCCGACCCCGTGCAGACGACCAAGACGAGTGTCCACGGTGCTATCAACTTGCTCGGTCTGGCGAAACGGACCCAGGCAAGGATTCTTCAAGCTTCAACGAGCGAGGTTTACGGCGACCCCGAAGTTCATCCCCAGCCGGAAGACTACTGCGGCAGAGTCGATCCCTGCAGCATCCGTGCCTGCTACGATGAAGGCAAGCGCTGTGCGGAAACTCTCTTTTTCGACTACAACCGTCAATATCAAGTGCAGATCAAGGTTGCTCGAATTTTCAACACCTATGGTCCACATATGCACCCTAACGATGGTCGGGTGGTGAGTAATTTCATCATGCAAGCGCTGCGCGACGAGTCGATTTCGGTCTATGGTGATGGCGGCCAATCTCGCTCGTTCTGTTACGTTGATGATCTAGTGGAGGGATTGACGCAGCTGATGGCGTCGGAGCCGTCGGTTACGGGCCCAATCAATCTCGGTAATCCATCGGAAGTCACCGTGCTGGAACTGGCCGAGCTCATTATCGACTTGACCGGCTCGCGCTCTGCGATAAGGCACTTTCCGCTTCCGGTGGCTGATCCGCGCCGGCGACAGCCTGTCATCCAGCGCGCCAGAGCCGAGCTGTCGTGGGAGCCGCGCACAGGACTCAAGGAAGGCCTCGAACGCACGATTGCCTACTTCGAGCTGCTGGAACGCGAAGGGTTCGGCTCGAGGTAAGGCGGCCGATACCTCTACCCAATCAGCGCAATAGCTTCTTGGCCACCGCCTTCAACTCGGTCGGCGCGTTCAGCACCCTCGATACCCACGGGTTTCGGCTCAGCAGCTTCGCTCTTTTGAGCGCACGATGAATGCCCGCATCCTCTACATTGTTCGAGCGTAGGTACTCATCGAGCCAGCCGAGGTAGTAGCGGCGCGCGTGCGGCTCGGCGCCAGAGCTCTCGACTCGGTAACAGCAAGAATCAGGATGAATGCGATAGCGCGTCCAAGTTTTCGACGACGCATAGACCGAAGCCGACAAGTAGATTTTCGCGAGAAAAGCTTGGTCCTCGTACATTTGGTAGGCTCCCGTGAAGGCCTCCTCGAAGCCGTTCACGCCACGGACGAGATCACGCCGAAGCAGCATGTCCGACGGACACGGGGCGGTCGCGCGCCCCAGCGGGAAACATCGCCTCAGCAAACTCGGCGGCTCGTGAATCCTGTCAGATTCGATACCGAGCGCCGGCGTGTAATCGGTTTGCCTGTGCGAGCCGGTCTCGCGCCAGCTCCTCCAATAACTCGCTGTACCGTACACCATGCCGACGCCGGGATATGACGTAAGGATTTCTGTTTGCTGCTCGAGTTTCTCAGGCTCCCAGACGTCGTCGGCATCCAAAATCGCGACGAACCGACCCCGCGCGCGCTCCATCGCGAGGTTGCGCGATGCACAGACTCCGCGATTGCGACGCCCCGGGTGGATCAGATAGAAGACTTTTTCGGGGTTGTCGGCGGCGCAGCGCTCTGCGATCGCACGGCTCCCGTCAGACGATCCATCATCAACGAGTAGCAGTTCCCAGTCGGCGAACGTCTGACTGAATACGCCCGCGATGGTTTCGGTCAGGTATCGCTCCGCATCGAGGAAAGCGACCACGACGGACACGAGCGGGGCATCAGTCATGATCGATCTGCGAGCGCCGGGAACTGTTGCCGAATGCAGTTTGCGGATGCGTCAACCAGCGCAGCCCGCAACACGGCCACGCGATCTCCAGGGTTCGATCGTAAGAGGCGCCATGCAAGCCTGAGCGGCCGCAGCTTCGACAGCATGCGCACAGAGTCACGAGCGATCCAGCGATTGCGAATCGCACCCGTCGAGCGTTGCCAGCGTAGAACCGGAATCAGCAACTGACAGGTATTCAGAAACAACAGAAGTCCTCCTGATTCCAGCAACATAGCCCGTAGTTTCCACGCGAGCCAGGATTCGCGTGGCAGATCGAGGCCGAGATGAGTTCTCATGAGCGGCCATGCGAGATTCGTGACGATACAGTCCCGTACCGTATCGGCAGGCAGCATTTCGTTTTTCGTCGCGACGGCGATCGTGCCGACTTTCTTGCCCGATTCGGTGGCAACGGCGACAAACCTTTCGGCATTTTCTGAGAGCTGGATCTGAGGGATGGACTGTGAGACGTCGATACGAGCTCCGAAAGTTCTGCCGACGGTGAGGTCGTCGTCGAACTCCGCATGCTCGACGATGAGCTGCTCGAGAAGTGACACGACACTTTCAGCCAGGCCCGAACAGCCACAGACGCCTTCGAGTTCTCTCAGGAACGAGGTCAAGTGCTCTTCCCGCGAGCTGTAGATATTCGGCCACGACTGAATAAGCTCTCCCGTCGCGAGCGGGATATTGTGGAAAAGCTCCTCAGCCACGAGCCGTGCATCGAGCGCCGCTC
>JAHEEN010000318.1 GCA_024640685.1 Rhodospirillaceae bacterium | reverse complement strand
GCGAGGTAAAGGTTATAGGGGTCCCATTTCGAGATTCCGACGGCGCGCTGCGACATGTCGGTGTACCAGCCGACGAAATCAATCGCATCGTCGAAGTCGTCGCGATCGGCAAAGCGCCGGCCCGTATCGTCGCGATACCACTGCCACGTGCTCTCGAGCGCTTGTGCGTAACCGTATGCATTGGAAGGGCGCCGCCACGGGATGAAGCCGAGCAGACGCTGTCGCGGCGGCCGAGCATCGAACTCGAACGTCGACTCCTGGCGGATGATGGACATCTGCACGTGGATCGGCGTGCCCCAGCGCTCTGCAGAATCCTTTGCGGCGCGATACCAGTCGTCCTTCTCTTCGAAGATCGCGCAGATATTCTCGACGTTGGCGGGCGGAGCTGTGGCGCAGGCGCCAAGCATGACTGTCGCGACAGTCAGTAGCGTCATTGCTTTCCTGGCCCGGTCCCATTGCTCGAGCCGATTCGCATTGTTTCGTGCCGGCATCGGGCGCCGTTCCTTCGATTCCCGTGGCTCAAAACGATCTGCTGGGTACCATACCATGCAAGGCTCCGCGGCGCCCCGTGGCTCGCAACGTAATCTTCGTATCGGCGGTGGTAGTCAGGGTCCAATCCGTCTATCGTGCGTTCAACGACACCCCTAATAGGATCCTTTTTGATGCACGCATATGCACGCTTGCGAACTTGGCTCATCCTCGCGCTAGCTTTGTGTACGGTGAGCTGCGCAGAACCGACTGCGGATCGACTCATCTTGGTTTCCGGCGCCACGGGCACACAGGGTGGTGCGGTCGCACGCGCATTACTCGAGCGGGGTTTCAGCGTTCGCGGCCTGACGCGTAACCCCGACAGTGAAGCCGCACGCGAGCTTGCCGCTCTCGGCGCCGAGATGGTCCGCGGCGATTTCGACGATACGGCTTCACTCGATGCGGCGCTAGAAGGCGCGTACGGCGCCTACTCGGTGCAGCAATACCGTGGCATCGGCGTCGATGCGGAGATTCAGCAATCGAAAGCAATCGCAGATGCGGCAAAGCGCGCAGGGGTCGAGCACTTCATCTATAGTTCCGTGATCTATGCGCACTTCGACACAGGCGTGCCGCAGTTCGAAAGTAAAGTCGAGATCGAAGCGTACATTCGTTCGATTGGTTTGCCGTCTTCGTTCGTTCGTCCTGCGAGCTTCATGAGCAACTTTGAGGGAGTGCGCGAGCAAGTGAGTAAAGGTGTGTATCGCACGCCGTTTCCCGCCGACCTCGAACGGCTGCACGTGGCGCCGCAAGATATCGGTCGCGTCATCGCCACGGCGTTTGCGGACCCGGACACATGGATAGGCCGAGATCTGAATCTCGCGGGACAACGCATCAGCTACGCCGATATCGCTGCGACGATGTCGCGCGTCATGGGCCATACCGTTCGCTACGAGCAGATCCCGTGGGACGAGTACGCAGCGACTGCGACACCGATGGCGCAATCGCGCGAGCAATGGTTCATGGCCAACCGCGTGCCGGTGGACTTCGATGCGCTCAATCGCGAGTTCCCGGGACTCATGACGATCGAGGAATACTTGACCGTCGCCGGCTGGGGCGAATAGCGGGCGGGCCCTATTCGGCGAGTACGAGCATTGCCGCAGGCGAGGTCACAGTGCACTGACTGATCAGCCCCGCAAATTCAACTTGATGACGGCAAAGAAATCCGACCATCTCGAGCGAGATCCTGCTGCACGCGTCCACCGCATCGTCGCGATTGTCATGGTTGTCGTCTTGACGCTCGAGCTCGCTGTTGCGATCTGGGAGGCGCAATGGCTCACCGCCGTCCTAATTGCGACGATCGCCACGCTGATTCTGGGGCCTGCGGTGCTCGGCGATCGACTATCCGTCAAAATTCCGTATGAGTTTCAGCTCGCGACACAGCTGTTTGTCTTCGCGGCGCTGTTTCTGGGCGAGGTCCAGAGTTACTACGACCGCTTCTGGTGGTGGGACATCGTCTTGCATACGGCATCGGGCTTGCTACTCGGAATCCTTGGTTTCTTACTCGTGTACGTGCTCAACGAGAGCCGGCGCATCGATATTTCGATGCGGCCGCGGTTCGTCGCGCTGTTCGCGTTCTTGTTTGCGGTCGCCAGCGGCGCAGTATGGGAGATCTTCGAGTTCACGATGGACCGTACGTTCTCAATGCAAATGCAAAAACCGATGCTCGGCGATCCATCGGGATTGACCGATACGATGTGGGACTTGATCGTCGATACTCTCGGCGCACTGCTCGTGTCATTGATGGGTTGGCATCACATGCGGCGCAAGAAACCGTCGTTCATCGATACGTGGATTGGAAAATTCATCGCGCACAATCCGGCAATGTTTCGCTGATCGTCGACCCGCCACAAATAGCGCCCCGCCGTGGTGTAGGTGCGGCCCTCGACACTTGGCGTCGGTGCTGCGGCCTCCAGCGCACTGACGCGGTTGGCTAGATGGGTCACTTGGGCCTTGAGATCGGCAACAGGGCCGTCCGGCACGTTCTGCGTCCAAGCGGCCGGCGCCAGCAGCATCGACGAGAGCACTAGCGGTAGTTTGAGCTCGTTCATCTGAAATTCTCCTCTCAGATTCGTTGAGTAGATTCGTCCCTCGCGTCATCGCGAGTTGGGGCCAGACTGCCCAAGCATCGGCGCGAACGATACGAAAAGCTGAAAAGGCGCTGCGACGAAGACAGCAAGTAGCGTATGGCGCGACGTTTCGCGGTCCAGCTGCCGAGGACGGCGGTGCTGCCGCGCGGAGGGTCGGCTGCGGTTACGGGTCCAGCAGCCCGAGTTGGGTCATTGCGATTCGCGCCTGGTCGTAGAGC
>JAHEEN010000109.1 GCA_024640685.1 Rhodospirillaceae bacterium | reverse complement strand
CGTAGCGAATGCCGTCATCGTCCTGCCAGACAACGCTACTCAGCAAACGATCGTCAGCGACCGGGGCCGACCCGGTCGCGACCTGAATAAATGCGCCCGTGCCAATGTTGACGAACGCCGTGCCCAGCTCAGGCTCGCCGTACGCAAAGATTGCCGCTGCCTGATCGCCAGTCAGCACCGTTAGCGGCAGACGAACGTCGCCGACTGCAACCGTGCCGAAGTCCGATCGATTCGGCCGAATGCTCGGCAGCGCCTCGGGGGGCACGTCGAATAACTGCAGCAGCGTCTCCGACCACTGTGCCGAGCGAAGATCCATTAGCAGCATTCGCGATGCGTTGACGGGATCGATGGCCCAGGGCCGTTCGTCGCATAGCGCATGGATCACGTAAGTTGCGAGCGGCGCTGCAACCAGATCGCCTCGCGCGAGGCTTCGAGCGACACGCTCGTTGTGTCGCAGGCACCAACGCAGCTTGCCGATGCCGTAGTGCGGCGAAAGCCGCAGGCCAGTCACACGCCTAATCGTCTCCGCCGAGCCCTCGAAGCGACGCAAATCGTCACCGCCGCGGCGATCTTGCCAACTGATCAGCGGCGTCAATGCCTGACCGCTGCGAGATACGCAGGCAATCGTCGAGCGCTGCGTCGCCATGGCCACGCCACGCAGAGCCGCCGTCTCTGAGCCAAGCTGCGCAACGCTAGCTTCGACGCAATCCCTCACGGAGCCGAGCAGATCCTCGGCATCGTGCTCTACCCGCTCAGGCGAAGTCCGGCGCGTCGAGACCGGTGCCGACGCAGCTGACACGACTGTTCCGTCGGCGTCGAATACCGCGGCCCGCGTCGAATGCCCACCTTGATCGATACACAACCACACGACGAGACGTCAGCGTGACGGCAGCGCGCGACGTCGGCGCCAGCGAAAAAATCGCTCGATAAATGCCCCGAACACGTCGTGGCTCAAGCGCATTGCGCGCACGATGTGGCGTTGGGTCCCTGCGCGAATTCTTTCGGCGCTCGTCGACTCACGGAGCTCGTCGAGCTCTTCGCACATCGCCGGCGTCGCGAGCCAGCGCTCGATCAACGGCGGATCGACCTCGAGATGAAACTGCAGGCCGTAGACGTCGTTACCGTAACGAAACGCCTGATGCTTGCAGTCTCGTGTCTCGGCTAGCAACGTCGCGCCTTGCGGCAGATCGAACGTATCGCCGTGCCACTGAAAAATATGCTCGGTCGAGCGGAAGTGCTTGAACAGGGAGTCCTTGCGTGCCGCCGCCGTCGGCGTGACCGTCGACCAGCCTATTTCCTTGACGGCGTTGGGCCGAACGCTCGCGGCGAGCGCCGAGGCGATGAGCTGCGCTCCGAGGCAGATACCGAGTACCGGCAGGCCCGCGTCGATCGCCTCGGCGATCGCGTCGGTCTCCGCGAGCAGATGCGGATAACGTGCCACATCGTTGACGCTCATCGGGCCGCCAAGCACGACCAGTCCGTGATAGCGGCGTACGTCGAGTCGCTGCGTGCCGGCCCGCGCAAAGTTGACGTAGCGAATCCGAAAACCCGCCGCCTTGAACTGGGCATCGAGCGTGCCCAATACCTCGTAGGCGACGTGCTGGAATACGAGCAGTTTGCGCATCCGAAAATCCTACATGTGCCATGACGACGGCGATCCGACTCGACACGCAGTCGCGCAGCGCATCGCGCATGGCCGATTACGGGTCGGCTGAAACACCCACCGCCAATCAATGTTAGCCTATGCACCCCAACCCGCAGACCGAACTCCACGAGCAAAGGACCGAAGACCCATGGCCGACGACATTCGCGATACCGAAATCAGCATGGATGCAACCGACCTCTATCGCGAGGAGAGCTTCACCGATCGCAAGATCGGCACGATTCAGCACCTGCAGCCGATCACGGCAGCCGGCGAGCCCGATGCATCGCGGACGCCCGTGTTCGTTGGCCAAACGCAGATTCTGACGCCGGCCGGCGCGCTGCCATTGACGTTCGAGATCGAAGCAGAGACGTTCGAAGACGCGATCGCGGGTTTTGGGGATGCGGCCAAGCAAGCATTGGCCGGCACGATGCAGCGTCTCGAGGAAATGCGCCGAGACGCCGCCTCGTCGATTATCGTTCCGGGCAGCGGCGCCGCACCAGGCGGTATCCCAGGCGCCGGCGCACCGCCGGGAGGCGGCCTGAAGATGCCCTGACCGTATCGACTCGCGCGGCTGTCTCAAGCGGGCTTGCGCACCGCTAACGCAATGCCGGTGAAAACCAGCACGCCACCGACCCAGTGATAGGCAAAGAGGCGTTCGCCGAGAAAGGCCGTTGCGAACAACGCGCCGAAAACCGGAATCAGATTGACGAACATCGCCGCACGGCTCGCGCCGACCGAGCGGATCGCCAAGTTCCAAAAATGAATCGCGAGGACTGTCGATGCGACGGCCAGATAAACGATACCGCTCAGTGTCGCCCCGCTGACCGTCATCGGACGAACGTAGAGACTCTCGAGCACATAGATCGGCGCTAGCGTCACGACACCGACGACTGCAATGACGAACAGCAGCACGTCACCGCTCGGAATATCGGATGCGCGGTGCAACGCAACGGCGTAGGCGGCCCATGCGACGATTGCCGATATCATGATGAGATCGCCCCAGTTAAACTCGATCTCCAACAATGCGCCGAACTCGCCGCGGAAGATCATGATCAGCATTCCGCCGAATGCGCTTGCGATTCCGGCCACTTGACGGGGCGCAAGGCGCTCGCGCAGCACGAGGAACGCAACGAACGCAGTCATTGCGGCCTGCGCCGCGTTGATCAGCGTCGCGTTGATCGCCGTCGTGAAATTGACCGCCGTGACCGACAGCGTCGTGCCGAGCACCATGAACAACCCTAGAGCCACGAGCAGGCGCCGATCGCTGCTGGAGCATTCACGCAGCGCCGGTAGCTTTCTCCAGACAAACGGCAGCAACAGGCACAGCGCGAGCAGCCAGCGCCAAAACGTCAAGCCGACTGGGGGCGCAAGCTCGTGGATGCCGCGCGCGGTCACAAGTGCGCCGCCCCAGATCGCCATCGTCAGCGTCAGTAGCACATACGCAAGTGTTGGCGGGAGCATCGTCGGCCGCTACCGCAGAGGAACAGTGAGCGGCGGAAACGCGGCCGCGCTCCGACGCCTAGGACGTACTAAAGTAGGCGACCGCATGGCGGCGCAGTATAGCCGACAGCAGCGGCTCCAAGCGCAGCCTTAAGAAGTGCGACCGAGCCGGCTTTGCGTCACAGGCGGGAGGCTGCGCTCAGTCCTTATTTATCTAATAAATACAAAATATTAGAACGCTAACTAAAAGTATCTTATGATGGTTCGGACCCGTCTCGAGCACGTCGCCTGCGGAGATCGATGACCACGAACGAAGATCTTTGGACATTTTCGCTACGCGTCTACGCCGGCAACGGCGTCGCTTCTGCGTGCTTGTGGCTGCAGGACCAGTGCGACGCAGACGTCAACGTGTTGCTCTACTGCTGCTGGCTTGGCGCGCGCCACGTCGCACTCGACGATCAATCGATCGCAACGACCCGACAAGCCGTCGCACCGTGGTCACAAGAGGTCGTCCAGCGACTCAGAAAGACGCGACGGTGGATCAAGGAACAGCTGTTGGCTGGCTACGGCCAAATCGACCCTGACTACGCTGCACTGCGCGAATCGATCAAGGCAGACGAGCTCGAGGCCGAGCGATTGCAGCAGCGCATGCTCGCGCAGCTGCCGATGCCTGCTGTCAACTCCGAGACACGCGTGGACGACGCCGTGCGGGTCACCGCCGACAATTCAGTCCGTTATCTTGCGTCGCTCGGCGCAGCGCTCGACACCGCAGTCACTGAACGTCTCGCGACCGTCGTCGCGGCTGCATCCGGATCGAACGCCGAAACCGCTGCTCGCGCGATCGTCTCGAGCAGTCGAATGACTATCAACGCAGATGAATGAGCGTATCGGCGCAATCGTCGTCGGTGCCGGCGTTGTCGGCCTCGCCGTCGGGCGCGCACTCGCTCAGAAAGGTCACGAGGTCATTGTACTCGAGCGCAATCCTCGCATCGGCGAGGGCGTGTCTGCGCGGAGCTCCGAGGTCATCCATGCGGGGATTTACTACCCTACCGGCAGCCTCAAGGCCGAGCTCTGCGTGCGCGGCCGCGGGTTGCTCTACGACTACGTCACGGAAAAAGGCGTCGACCACGCCCGCTGCGGCAAACTGATTGTTGCAGTCGACGATTCGCAGTGCGTGGAGCTCGAGGCGCTGCGCGACAAAGGGCGGTTGAACGGCGTCGGCGACCTGGAGCTTTTAACTGCCAACGACGTATCGAGGCGCGCAGCGGCGCTGCGTTGTGCGGCGGCACTGTGGTCACCGTCGACGGGTATCGTCGACAGCCACGGGCTGATGCTCGCTATGCAAGGTGATCTCGAGGCGGCCGGCGGCCACGTCGCGCTCATGACACGCTTCGATCACGCAACAGTCAACGGCAACGCCATCGACGTCACGCTAGCCTGCGACGGCGAGCGCATCGCTTATACGTCCGACGCGCTCATCAACTGCGCATCGCTTGACGCCGTCAACGTCGCTCATTCGATAGCCGGCCTTGATCCGGTCTTCGTACCACCGGCGCCATCACGGTTTGCGAGGGGTAACTACTTCATGTTGCAGGGTAAGAGCCCGTTCACGACGCTCGTCTACCCGTTGCCGGAGCCCGGCGGCCTCGGCGTGCATCTGACGCTCGATCTCGCCGGCCGAGCGCGTTTCGGTCCCGATGTCGAGTGGATCGACAAAATCGCGTACGACGTCGACCCGCGACGCGGCGATGCGTTTTATGGCGCGATCCGGCGGTACTGGCCCGACCTGCCCGACGATGCTTTGGAGCCCGGTTATGCGGGCGTGCGCCCAAAAATCGTCGGCCCCGGCGAGCCCGCCGGCGACTTCGTGATCAGCGGACCGAACGAGCACGGCATCGCTGGCCTCGTTAACCTGTTCGGCATCGAGTCGCCCGGGCTGACTGCAGCACTGGCGATCGCCGACAAAGTTACGTCGGAGCTCTAGCCCGAATCGCTCAGCAGGCCGCTACTGCCGGAGAAATCGGCGCGTCACCTCCGGATCGCAGTCGTAACGCGGCATCTCCAGATGCGGCGAGTAGATTAGCTCCCGGGTGTGATTGACGGGCTCGGCGAGATACTGCGGATCCTCGAGCATGAAATCGACGACGATTCGAGTCCCGGCGTCGTTCAATCCATAGCGTTCGATGACGTGCTTCTGCGCCCCCGACGGTACACCGATCTGATACGGCGAGCGATGATCGGCAAAGTTTGTCGTATCGACGATCAATGTATCGCCATCCCAGCGGCCGATCGAATGACCGCTCAATGTGCGCTCGCTCGGCGTCGGGTGTCCGCGACCGTCCATGTAGACGATCCGCTCCTCATCCCAGAAGCCGCTGCGAATCAGAATCGTGTTGGCCGCATCGTCGAGCTCGATCTGTATCGGGAACAGGTCGCTGGAGACGACCATAGCCGGCGTCGGCCGACCGATGCACTGCGACTCCGGATTCTCGGCCCCCAGCGGATCGTAGGCGGCCTTTGCGGCGGCGCCTTCCGCCGTCAGCAGCAGGTGAGCTTCGAAAAAACCGTCGAAGCCGCCTGGGTAGTTGACGAGCTCATCGCGATTGGCCATCCAGATGCCGGCTAACGACGTCGTGCTCGCCGTCGGCTGCGGTGCCGCGGGTCGATTGCTCGCAGGTCGCGCTGCCGTGCCCAACACGATGCCGCCCTCTTTCTCGATCGCGTACAACAACCCGTACGACCGTCCGTCACGCGCCGGATGCAGCTCGACGGTGACTTCGTCGCCGATCGCCAATGAGTCACGCGTCCAACCGCGCCGCGTCGCCGAAATGATCGGGCTCGTCTGCACGAGCCATTCCACGGCTTCGCCGCGCTCGTCCGTCGTCGCCACGCTGAAATAGATGTGTGGATTTCGCCAGCTGAACTCGGTCACCGTGCCCTCGACCGTCACGATAGTCTCGACGTCCAGCCCCGCCTCACTGTGATGACCGAGCGCAGACAGGAACGACAACAGCCCGACCACGGTGATTACGGCAGTCAGCGCGCTGCGGCGCTCTAGGCCAATTTTCAGAGCCACTCGGTGACCCTCCGCGCTACGTTCCGCCTCATTGATAAACGTAGCGTTGCGCGTTTTCGAGGTCACATCGATACGGCGTGAACTCGCCGCTCGGCACGTAGTCCCAGACGAGCTCACCGGCCGACACGCCAACGATATTGTCGGGATCTTCGATCGAGAACGAGACGCGCAGCTGCGTCCTATCGTCGCTGAGCTCGAAACGCTCGATGACATGCTTGCCGAGCCCCGAAGGCGTCGTCAAGCCGCTACCGATCGGGCTCGCGGTGAAGCCAACGGTATCGACAACCAGAGCCTCACCATCCCAATACCCGATCGAGTGACCCTGATTCGTCGGCTCGAGATTCTGTGGATGCTCGCGCCCGTCCATATAGACGACACGCTCGACGTCGAAGTACTCGGTGTGCAGCAATGCACGGTCATCCTGCAACGAGATCTCGGTCCGATACGGCATGTACGTCAGCACCGGCGCGGGCGATGCGACGCAGTCTTTGACCGGATTCTGCGTCTCGTGGTACCCAGCGCGTGCAGCCGAGGCCGATGCGGTCAGCTGTGAATGCTCGAAACGCATCGCCTGGAACCCTCGCAGCGCGTCCCAAACGCCTGCGATGCCGTCTGCCGCGACTACTGACGACGTGTCCTCGACCCAGCGCGTCAACGACGTGCCGCGGTCGCTGCTGATCTCGAGCAACCAGCCGTTGTGGACATCGATGTTCTTGTTCGGGTTCAAGCGGATCGATACGACTTCACCGGGTTCGACCGTCGTCGGCGTCCAGCCGCTACGCATCATCAGCGGCGTCGAGCCACCTTCGACCTCCCACAGGACCGATTCACCGCTCGCATCGACGACATCCAAATAGATGTAGACGTGCGGATTCTTCCATTCGTAAGCGCGCACCGTGCCTTGCAGCGTCAGGACGGACTCGTTGTCGTAGATCGAGCTACTGTGATGTGCATTCGCAGGCACAACGGCCGCAAACGCGACGATAGCGGCGATCGCAAAAAGACGTTCCACGGCCCCTCCGGGTATCTCTGACACGTCGATACGCTAATGAATAGCAAACTTTAGCTACTTGCCGCTAGCCCGGCTCACGCATTGTCGGAGTTCGCGAGTGCCGAGCTAATGCCGCCGCTGACGCGCTGCCAGTCCCGACGCAGCTCATCGAGCCGCTCTAGGCCTTTTGGCGTGACGCTGTAGTAGACGCGCGTGCGGCCATTGACCGGCTTGCGCGTCGCTCGCAGCGCGCCGGACCGCTCGAGGCTATGCAGCGTCGGGTAGACGACGCCTTCGCCGAGCACGATCGCCTCACCGGTCACGACGCGGACGACCTTGACGAGTTCGTAGCCATACATCGCGTTGCGCGCCAGCAGCCACAGCACGAGTAGCTCGGGCACGCCGCTCATGAATGGAGGATTTGTCTTAGCCATCACGTCTACATTATTGATTTATCAGAAAACTATGGCTTTCCGTTCGAGGTAAGTCAACGGCTCACCAGCGGCTGAGGACACTACCCCTATGTGCTGTAATGCCCGGATGGCGACGACCGACCCGAACCAAGTCTTCGAGCTCAGACCGAGCCTGAAGCGGTTGCGCGCGCCGAATCCTGGACTGATGACCGGATCCGGCACGAATACGTACATCGTCGGGCACGAAGCAGCGATCGTCATCGATCCCGGTCCCGCCATCGCGCGGCATGTCGAGGCAATCGAGCGCAACGCGCCGACCCGGATCGAATGGATCGTCGTAACGCATACGCATCTCGATCACTCGCCGGCGGCAAAACTGCTTGCCGAGCGCACCGGCGCTGGGGTCGCGGGTCCATCGGTGCCCCTGGACGGTCGACAAGATCGTACGTTTGAGCCGGATCGCATCTTGCGTGATGGCGAGACAGTGACTGTGGCGGGTACCGAGCTGACGGCGATCGCGACACCCGGCCACGCATCGAATCACCTGTGCTACTGGCTCGCGGCCGAGCGTGAGCTCTTTACCGGCGATCACATCAACGAGGGCTCGACAGTCGTCATCAATCCGCCCGACGGCGACATGACGGCCTATCTCGACTCGCTCGCGCAACTCGACTCGCTCGGTCGCTGTCGGCTACTACCGGGGCACGGTGAGCCGATCGAGGATTCGACGGCGGCGATTCGCACATTGATCGAGCACCGGCTCGCCCGTGAGGCCAAGGTCGTTGCCAATCTGCCGGCCGAGCGCAAGATCACCATCGACGAGTTGCTGACTAGCGTCTATGCCGACGTCGCTGAAGCGTTGCACAACGTTGCGGCGCGGTCGTTGCTCGCGCACCTGCTGAAGCTCGAGCGTGACGGCAAGGCGAACCGCCAGGACGATCGGTGGGGCCGGGTCTAACTCGGGGCGCGGTAGTCGGCCAATATCCCACCCTGCTCGACGAGCGTTACAAGTAGTTCGGGCACGGACCAATCGCGCTCACCGAGATGGCTCTCGAGCGATCGAAGACGTTGCATCACGTTTGCGAGCCCGATGCTATCCGCGTAATGCATCGGTCCGCCACGGTAACGCGGAAATCCGTAGCCGTTGAGCCAAATCACATCGACGTCGCTAGCGGCATACGCGATGCGTCCCTCGAGCGCGTGGATCCCCTCGACAACGAGTTCCAGCACGCAGCGCTCGAGAATCTCGCCATCGTCGATCTTGCGCCGTGCGATGCCGTGCCGCGCGGCCTCGGCTTCGATAATCGCTGTCACCTCGGGATCGGCCTGGGGCACACGGGAACCCGGTTTGTAGAGATAGTGGCCGCGGCCCGATTTCTGCCCCAACCGGCCCGCCTCTACGAGCCGATCAGCGATGCAAAAATACGTCGGATCGTCAGGCCGCGCTTGCGCTTCCTTACGGATACGGTAGCCGACGTCGAGGCCCGCGAGATCGCTGACCGCAATCGGGCCCATCGCCATGCCCCAGTCACGCAATGCCCGATCGACATCGGCTGGCTCGGCACCTTCGAGCAACAGCGCTTGCGCCTCGCGCACGTAGGCGTGAAACATGCGATTACCGACGAAGCCGTGGGCATTGCCAACGACAACGCCAATCTTGCCGAGTCGCTTCGCAACGTGCAGCGCCGCGGCAATTGCACGGTCGCCTGTGTCCTTGGCCCGGACGATTTCGATCAAACGCATGACGCTCGCGGGGCTGAAGAAATGTAGGCCGAGCACGGCGTCGGGACGCTCGGTCGCAGCTGCAATCGCGCCGACGTCTAGCGTCGATGTATTCGTTGCAAGTAACGCGTCGGCGCTACAGATCGTGTCGAGCTCAGCGAACAATGCTTGCTTGCGCGCCATCTCCTCGAACACGGCCTCGATGACGAGATCGGCCGATGCGACGTCGGCGAGCGTTTCGGTCGCACACAGCCGCTCGAGCAAGCCGGCGCGACGGTCTGTCGACAGCAGACCCTTGGCTACGGCCCGATCCGCTAACGTAGTGATCCTGTCGATTGCGCGGTCCAGGTTCGCGCGATCGATATCGTTGAGCACGACGTCGTAACCGGCCGCGATGCAGCAGTACGCGATCTCGGTGCCCATCGTGCCGGCTCCTATGACGGCAATGCGCTCGATAGCCGGCAGCGTCGTGGCATTGAGCGTGGGATCGAGCTTACCGACGCGACGTTCGGCGAAGAACGCGTAACGCATCGCAACCGACTGTGGAGACCGCAAACAATCGATGAACAGTGCGCGCTCAGCGGCAATAGCATCG
>JAHEEN010000317.1 GCA_024640685.1 Rhodospirillaceae bacterium | reverse complement strand
TTTGCATTGTCGGCGACAGGAAGTCTTCTTCGGACTGCATGCCGGGATCGAGCGCGTCTTGGAGAAGACCGGAGAATGCGCTGTAAACGGTCGCACAGCTGCCGCAACGTACGGCGCCGCTCGCGACACGCAGCGTGTCAGCCGTGATCCGGAACGTCGTCTCGCAGTTGGGGCAGCGCGTAAAAAGCATCGTCCTCCGCCGTCGCCATCATCGGCTTGCACGCGGCACCGCAACGCCCCCGATACAGCCGCGACTCGGCGCAGCGAACGCGCGTGCGGTGCCGTTATACCACACGCATCGGGGCTCCGGCCCGTGTGTGGCTCAGTCGGCGGCGCGGCGCCCGACGAGCCTGATCCAGCCGTCGCGCTCGGTCGCTACGAGATCCACAAACGATGGCGCATAAAGCTCTTCTATCGTCGCGAGCTGATCGGTGAGCAGCCCGGTCAGCACGATGACGCCTAACGGCGCGGTCAGCGCAGTCAACTGCGGTGCGAGCTCGATCAGCGGTCCGGCGAGAATATTCGCGATGACAACATCCGCTGACTGCGCCGGTAGGCGATCGGGCGATCCCGCCCACAAGCGGTTGCTGACGCCGTTTAGCTCGGCGTTTGCGATCGTCGCAGTGATCGCCTGCGGTTCGATGTCGGCGGCGAAAGCTTGCCGGGCGTCTAGGCACAACGCAGTCACGGCGAGGACGCCGGAGCCACAGCCGTAGTCGATAATTGTCGCGCCCGGCTCGAATTCTGCGTCGAGCCACTCGAGGCACAGCGCGGTCGTAGGATGCTCGCCTGTGCCGAATCCGAGGCCGCGACGAAGTCGAACCAGCGTGCGGCCGCCGGGCTCGCGCCGGGTAGCTGCGGTGCCGATCAATAGTCGCTCACCGATTTCGAGTTCCCGTGGCTCGATCCTGCTCGCATCGAGCCACTCGGACTCGGCGATCGCTTCGGTCGCGATCTCGACGTTCCGGCCAATCTGCTCGCGCAGTAACGTGGCGGCGGTAGCGGCATGCGTACTCGATGGAAAAAGCGCGCGTACCCGCGTGCGCTGCCACTGCGGTGTCGTGCCCGGCTCGGGCTCGAGGATCTCCTCGTCGCCGCCAGGTTCTTGCGAGACGCACAACGCACCTAGCAGCTCGAGTAGTGCATCGGTTGCGGCTAGCTGCTCGATCGAGACCTCGAACGTCAGGGCGGCTATCTCGCCGGCGTCTTGCACGACCTATTTGAGCCCGAGTCGTTTCTCTAGATAGTGGATATCTGTGCCGCCAGCCTTGAACGCAGCGTGCTGGAAGATCTCCTGATGAAGCGGGACGTTCGTGCGAATGCCCTCGACGACGATCTCGCTCAACGCCGTTGTCATACGCGCGATCGCAGCGCCCCGATCTTCGCCATGGGCGATCAGCTTGCCGATCAGCGAGTCGTAGTAGGGTGGTACGGCGTAGCCGCTATAGACATGGCTGTCAGTGCGAATACCTGGTCCGCCGGGCGCATGCCATAGCTGCACGGTACCCGGCGACGGCATGAACGTCTTCGGGTCCTCGGCGTTGATGCGGCATTCGATCGCGTGCCCCTGCAAGACAATGTCGCTCTGAGTCCACCGCAGACGCTCGCCGCTTGCGATCATAAGCTGCGCTTTGACGATGTCCCGGCCCGTGACCATCTCGGTGACCGGATGTTCGACCTGAACACGGGTATTCATTTCTATGAAATAGAACTCATCGTCCTGATAGAGGAACTCGAACGTGCCGGCGCCGCGATAGCCGATATCGACGCAGGCCTGCGCGCAGCGTGCGCCTATGCGCTCACGCACGTCATCGCTGATGCCGGGCGCTGGCGCCTCTTCGACGACTTTCTGGTGCCGCCGCTGCATCGAGCAATCGCGCTCTCCGAGGTGTATTGCGTTGCCGTGATGATCGGCCAACACCTGAAACTCGATATGCCGCGGCCGCTCGAGGAATTTCTCCATATAGACTTGATCGTTTGCGAACGCCGACAGCGCCTCGCTCTTCGTGATGCTGATCGCATTCAACAAGGACGCCTCGCTGTGGACCACGCGCATGCCACGCCCGCCGCCGCCGCCAGCCGCCTTGATGATGACCGGATAGCTGAGCTCACGGGCGAGGCGCAGGTTTTCGTCGTTGTCCTCATCGAGCGGGCCGTCGGACCCCGGCACACACGCGACGCCGGATTTTTTCATCGCCTGAATCGCCGAGACCTTGTCGCCCATGAGCCGTATCGTTTCAGGCTTGGGGCCGATGAACACAAATCCGCTCTCGACGACGCGCTCGGCAAAATCGGCGTTCTCCGACAAGAAGCCGTAACCGGGGTGAATGGCCATCGCATCTGTGACCTCGGCGGCCGCAATGATTGCGGGCATGTTGAGGTAACTATCCGTTGACGCCGGCGGGCCGATACAGACGGTCTCATCGGCCAATAGCACGTGCTTCAAGTTCGCGTCGGCCGTCGAATGGGCAGCAACGGTCTTGATGCCGAGTTCTCGGCATGCCCGAAGAATCCGCAGAGCAATCTCTCCGCGATTTGCGATCAGCACCTTATCGAGCATTAGAACTTAGCCATGCGGAAATCTGAGATAGGTTCTAGGGCTCAATGATGAACAAGACTTGGTCGAACTCGACGGGACTGCCGTTGTCGGCCAGGATGCTGACGACCTTGCCCGATGCGGTCGCTTCGATCTGATTCATCATCTTCATCGCTTCGATGATGCATAGCGTATCGCCGACGCTGACCTCGGAGCCGATCTCGACGAATGGCTTGGCACCCGGTGCCGGCGCCGCATAGTACGTGCCGACCATCGGTGCCTTGACCTCGTGACCGCGCTGCGGCGGTTCGCGCGGTGCTTCCGGC
>JAHEEN010000316.1 GCA_024640685.1 Rhodospirillaceae bacterium | reverse complement strand
GCGCAAGGAGCTGCGCGGTCACAATCTGCGCGGTATCCATTGGCGCGTCATCCAGTCCGGAACGATCCGTGTAGGCGATACGATCGACGTTCTGTCGCGTCCGTAGCGACTGCGACCGACGACTCTTCCCACATCCAGCAGAGCTGTCCGCACCATAATAGTGTGGCTGTGCGGACTGGCTATTCTCGCACGTTCAATAGTTGCATTGTCGTAAACTTCGGCGTACACAGGGCAAAAGTCTGCGCGTCGAGTAACGATCGGTCGCAGTAGCTAAGAAAAAGAATAATGCTGTTCAACTCACTGACGTTTGTCGTCTTCTTTGCGATCGTCGTCGCGCTGCACCAAGCGCGATGGTCGTGGCGGCAGAAGAAAATCAACTTGCTGGTTGCGAGCTACCTTTTCTATGCGGCGTGGAATCCGCCGTTCGTGATCCTGTTGTGGATCTCGACGCTCGTCGACTGGCATATCGCGAAGGCTATATTCGCCGAGGAAAGCACGCGCAAGCGGCGCTTGTTGCTCGCCGTCAGCGTGCTCGTCAATCTCGGCATTCTTGGCTTCTTCAAATACGGCGAGTTTCTGCTCAATAACTGGCTCGCGTTGCTTGCGACATTCGGGATCGCTTATGAGCCGCCGACGTGGAGTATCGTGTTGCCGGTCGGTATATCGTTCTACACGTTCCAGACAATGGCCTACTCGCTGGACATCTATCTGAGACGCGCGGCGCCGAGCAAGTCGTTCCTCGATTTCGCGCTGTTCGTGACGTTCTTCCCACAGCTCGTCGCAGGCCCGATCGTGCGCCCGACGCATCTGATTCCGCAGTTCGCAGAGCCCCGCAAAACAAGCGGTGCGCAGATGACTTGGGGCGTGGGCTTGTTGACGCTGGGCCTCTTCCAGAAGGTCGTGATCGCGGATGGCGCGTTGGCGCCGGCGGCCGATGCCGCGTTTGGCGCGACCGAGGCGCTGACGCCACTCGATGCGTGGCTCGGAACGCTGGCGTTCTCCGGGCAGATCTTTTCCGATTTCGCAGGCTATTCGACGGCCGCCATCGGCGTCGCGCTGACACTCGGATTCTCGCTGCCGAACAATTTCAGGTTTCCGTATGCAGCGATCGGGTTCTCGGATTTCTGGCGCCGCTGGCACATCAGCTTGTCGACGTGGCTGCGCGACTATCTCTACGTTCCGCTAGGCGGCAACCGCAAGGGCTCCGGGCGCACGTACGTCAATCTGATGGTCACGATGCTGCTCGGTGGCCTTTGGCACGGCGCGAGTTGGACATTCGTCGTCTGGGGCGGTTTGCATGGTGTTTATCTCGCAATAGAGCGTCTATGCCGCAGTCTGTTCGGACGCGTGCGTGCAATG
Organism: Rhodospirillaceae bacterium; assembly: GCA_024640685.1. Taxonomy (GTDB): domain Bacteria; phylum Pseudomonadota; class Gammaproteobacteria; order Steroidobacterales; family Rariloculaceae; genus JAHEEM01. The sequence goes on along the minus strand of JAHEEN010000316.1, from coordinate 1,509 downwards.
GACTCGCTGCCCGCGCGTATCGGCTTGGCGCTCGTTACGTACTCCATGGTCAACATCACGTGGGTATTCTTCCGCGCACAAGAGTTCTCGACGGCGTGGCGCATGATCAAGACGATGCTGCTCGTCGAGACCGGCGCGTTCAAGGCAATCTCGGGTGCCGACGCGACGATCGTCACCGTCGTGATCGCCTCGATGTTGGCCGTGCACTGGAGCATGCGCGAGTGCACACTCGAGGATGTTGTTGCGCGCACGCCATCGTGGCTCGTTGCAACTGTTTGGGCAGCGATGCTCGCCGCAATTGCGATGACGCAGGGCGGCGGAAACGCATTCATATACTTCCAGTTCTGAGGCTAGCTATGTCGACGATCGCTCAGACACACGAACACCGGCCGCCACTACGCGATGTCCCCGCGTTGCCATGGCGCAAAGTGGTCATTGTTGGTGCTGCTGTACTCACGGTCGTCATCGGTGGCTGGGAATACTATTGGGCCGACGTGCGAGAGTTCACGCGCGGCTACCGCGACGGCGTTGAAATATGGGCGTATACGCGCGGGCTGCTCGAGCAAGACCTCGACGGCTCGACAGCGATGGTCGGCTCGTCGCGGGTACTGTTCGATACCGATCTCGAGCAGTGGCAGCGGGACACCGGGAGTTTGCCGTATCAGCTCGCACTGATGGGTACGTCGCCGCGACCGTTTCTCGAGGAGCTCGCGCTCGACAGCGAGTTCAGCGGATTGCTGATCGTCGGGGTCACGTCAGTGCTGTTCTTCACGCCGCTCGAGCCGCTGACTTTGTTCTACGGTCCTGCGCTCGAGTACTACCTAGAGCTAACGCCCGCGCAACGCGTAGGTTATCGTATCTCTCGGTTCGTCGAACCTTGGTTCGCTTTCTACCATTGGGATTCCGCGTTGCTCGCCGTGCTGCGCCGACAAGCCTGGATGCCGGTCAGGCAGGACTTCTTCGATCCGCTGGCTTTCCCGCGGCGTCTGGAGGTAACACGCTCCACGAGGCAGGTGGATATGTGGCATGTGCTCGATTCCGACCCGGCGCACCAGAAACTCGTCCAAGACTATTGGAGCGCGTTCCTCAACATGCCCATGGAGCCACCCCCGCCGGGTGTCTTCGAGCAGCTGCAGGAGGACATCCGGCAGAGCGTTACCGAGCAGGTACAAGCGATCAGATCCCGCGGCGGTGAGGTTGTATTCATTCGCGCGCCATCATCGGATCAGTTCCTCGATTTCGAACGCCGGGCATTTCCGCGCGAGATGTTCTGGGATCCGCTGATCGAGGCGACGGGCGCCGTCGGTATTCACTTCGAAGACTATCCGGAGCTGCAAGATGTCCGGCTGCCGGAGTGGTCGCACATTCACTCCGCGGACAAGACTCGCTTTACGGCCAATTTGATCCGTATCATTCGCGAAGAGCTTGCCGCCGCGGGTACGCCGCGACCGGAGATGGGGCCATGAACATCGTAGTCGCCGTCGATTTCTCGGACGTCACGCCAATCGT
>JAHEEN010000315.1 GCA_024640685.1 Rhodospirillaceae bacterium | reverse complement strand
TTCGCGCCGACGGTCAACACGTCATAGCCGCGGTCGCGATCGGTCCCGCTCGGCTGGTATTCGGAGTCGAGAAATGGTTGAAAGCCATCGGCCTCGTCTTGCGATGCATAGACGACGTACTGGTGGTCGCCGACGGCGCCGCGGTAATCGGCGTTGATGTGGGTGCCGTCGTTACCGTCGAAGCCGACCGAGACGTTGCCTTGTGGCTCGTTGCTGAACGATTTCGTGACGATGTTGACGACGCCGGCGACCGATTGCGTACCGTAAAAAATGCCTTGACCGCCGTAGAGGACCTCGATGCGCTCGATCATGTGCGCAGGCACGGTATCGAGCGGTGCGGTCGTGTTGTAGAGGCGATTGTTGATGCGCACGCCGTCGATGAGCCACAGGATGTCCTGGCAGCGTGAGCCCTGCAGCGAGCAGTCCATGTAGTCGAACGCGCCGTTCTTCGGCGCCAGATAGAGCCCCGGCACCTCCATCTGCAGGGCCTGAGCGGCGTCGTTGAAGCCCCCGAACTCGAGCTGTTCGGCCGTGATGACCTCGACGCGGTTACCGAACTGTTGCAGATCGAGCGGGATCGACTCCTCGAGCCGCTGGCCGAGGACGACGACCTCTTCTGGATTCGTCGATTGCGACTGCGCTAGGGGTGCCGCGAGACCCAAGGTCGTGGCGCCGACCCCTAACGTCATGATTTTCTTAGGCGTGCGCATGTTCCGGGGCTTCCGATTAGCCATATGAGTCTCGGAAAATACCTACGGAGGGGTCAGAGCAAGAAGTTAATAACGGTTATTAACCGTTAACGACTCGCAACGGGGGTCGACGCGCGCCGCAACTAGGCGCTAGAACCGTTATGTCAAATTAGTGGGTCGGGTAGCGGCGCCGTGTCGGGAAGGGAGCAATGCTCGCCGGAGTCGCCCGGCGAGCCCGCTACGCGTGTATTTAAAGTGCGCTACTGCGGCAGGAACCGCCGCGTCGACTCCGAATCGCAGTTGAACGGGGTCATGTCGGCGTCCGGTCGATACAGGAGCTCACGGCTGTCGGTCCACGGCACGGCGATGTGCTCGGGGTCGGCGAGCGTGAACTCGACGGTGATCCGCGTGCCGTCGTTGGCTCGGGTGTAGCGCTCGACGACCTGCTTCTGGCCGCCCGACGGGATGCCGTTCTGATACGGCGAGCGATTGTCCGTGAAGTTGCGCGTCTCGACGACGAGCGTGTCGCCTTCCCAGCGGCCGATCGAGTGGCCGAGATGAAAACGCGTCGCGGCCGGCGGGTGATCGCGGCCATCCATGTAGACCGTGCGCACCTCGTCGAAGAACTGGCCACGGATCTCGATGATCTGCTGCTCGTCCTTGAACTCGATCTCGATAGGGAACAGGTCGCTGTAGAAAATGATCGCCGGCGTCGGGCGGCCCAGGCATGCGGCCTCGGGGTTCTCGTCGGAGAACATGTTGTAGGCGGCCTGCTCGGCGGCGGCCTTGTCGGTCAGCTGCAGGTGCGTCTGCGTGTAGCCGGCGTAACCGTCGACGTAACTCGTCGTCTGCTGGCCGTCTGCCATCCAGCGGCCCTCGAGCGTAGGCGCGCTGCCGGATGCTGTCGGTGCTGCGAACCGCAGCTCGCCGGTCTCGCTGTCGTAGGATGTCGGCAGCGGGCTGCCTTCCTTTAGGCCCGCATCGAACAAGCCATAGGGCCGCCCGTCACGGGCCGGATGTAAGTCGATGCTGACCTGGTCGCCGGGCTGCAGAATCTCGGCCGACCAACCCATGCGTGAAATGCTTCTAATTCCGGCCATCTGCACGGTCCACTCGACGGACTGACCGTTCTCGTCCTGACTCTCGACGGTGAAGTAGATGTGCGGATTGCGCCAACTGAACTCGCCGATCGTGCCGTCGATCGTGAGGACCGTATCGACGTCCATGCCCGAATCGCTGTGATGCGCGAGTGCGGTGGTCGTCATGGCTGCGCCCAGTGCGAGGATTGCTACGGATCTCATGCCAGTTCCCCCTGGATCTCTATTGCCGGCATTCTAGCAATATTCTTGCAAAACGGACGATAGCTGACCGCCGTGAAGTGCGGCTGAGCGCTTCCGTTCGGCCGTTCCAAGGGGCATTATTGAGGCGTGCGTCTGAGTCGATGCGAGGAGATCGCCATTGAGCTCGCGGTATCAAGCCCCGAGGCGCAATCCGAAGCGGCTGGCGGTACTGGCTATCGTGGGCGTGGCCCTGGGTCTGCATGTCGTCGACGCCGGTGCGCAGCGCGAGCTGCCGATTCTGCTCGATGGCGAGGTCACGTCCGACGGGCTCTACCCGCTGGATCCATCGGTCATGGGTGCGGCGTGGATACGCCCGGACATCGATCTCTCGGACTACACCGGGTTCTTGGCAGGCGGCACGGCAATCCACTTTCGCGACGTGCCGGATCGGTGGCACAACTCGCGCTCGATCGAGACAGCCGACGCCTTTTACATCGACGAACGTAGAAAGGCCAGCCTGCGCAAGCTTTTCGACGAATCGTTCGATGCTGTGCTCGACGCCGTCCGTTCGTTCGAGAGGAAGACCGAGGCCGGGCCCAACGTGATTGCGGTACAGGGCTTTTTGACCGACGTGATCTCGGGCGTTCCACCATACATTCCCGGCAGCGCCGTCACGAATATCCGCTGGCCGTGGGAAGCGAATATCGTGCTCGAGGTTCGGGATTCGGTGAGCTTGACGGTCCTGGCGCGCACCGTCGTGCGCGAGCGTGTCAACGGGCCGGTCGACGCATCGATGGTCGGGCCACTGACGCCGCGGGTCGTCGACGAGTGGACGAAGCTGCTCGTCACGCGCTTAGAGCAGTTGCGGGAGTTTTATCCGAGCCGGCTCAGTCGCCTCCAAGAGCAGA
>JAHEEN010000012.1 GCA_024640685.1 Rhodospirillaceae bacterium | reverse complement strand
TCCGGTCGAACGGCTCCTTGTAATACGCGTCGTCGACAGCTGCCGACAGAATGTCCGGCGTGACCGTGCCGAACTTCACCGGCTTGTGCGTCAAACGCTGCGCGGTCTTCCACATCGCCGCGTACTGCAAGTCGCCGCGCCCGAGCGGGCCGACGATCTTCGGCATGATCCGTGCTTCGAGATAATCGTGCAGGATGTGGCCCATCGGAAATGCGACGCCGCCCGTTCGCATGACGGTCGGTTGCGGATTCGTCCGCTCGAGGCCCGACATGTGAAACAGCGGATAGCTCGTCCAGCTCTGGCCGCCGACCTCTTCGTCGTAGTGCGCGTCGCCATCGGTGCAGATGTCGATCCCGGCGACTTCCTGATCGCGCAGATGCACCGAGACCGTGTCGGTATATTGCTCGCGATAGCGCGAGTTCATCATGCGCCGCAGAAACGTATCGCTGCCGAGATTCTCGGTGAACCAGCTCGGGCGCGGCAATGAGCCGATGATCGTCGTTGGCATGGTCAGTTCGGCGGTCGCCCTGAGCATAGGAGGTCTCCTCGGTTGTTGCGTAAGTTTTGTTCTTGGTGGTCGCGGGTGTCGTTATCTGGCTCTTGCGCGTCACTCGTCGAGATAGCGCCCGGCAGAGTCCGTGTCGCATGGCACAGGATCAGGCGTCAGGTCCGGGCGATAGTCCCAGCGGCTCTCGCCGACGATCGCTTCGAGCAAGTACTCGGGGTCTTCGAGCTCGTAGCTGTAACGCAATGCCGCGCCGTCGTCGATGAGCTCGAAGCGCTCTGACAAGCGCTTCTGCGGTCCCGATGGAACGCCTTGCATGATGCCCGAGTTGTTGACGGTGAAATGCGTCGTCTCGACGTTCAGCTCGCCGTCCTCCCAGCGTCCGACAGAGATCCCATTGAGCTCTGGCGTGGCGTCGGCAGTTACGGTCCGTCCGTCGGTATAGATCACGCGCTCGCCGTCGAGCCAGTCGCTGTGGATCAACACGCGATCGTCGAGAATCTCGATCTCATCGATCGAGCCGTACAACATTAGCGTCGGCGGTGGGATCGCTTCGCAGTGCGCCTGCGGCGAGTCTTTCATGTCGAACGCCTCGTTGGCTTGGGCGCCTGCGGACGTCAGCGCCAGAGACGAGCGCGAGAATACGAAGCGGAAGAAATCCTCGCCGCGGGGCACCCACAGACCCGCTAGAGTCGTCGCGTGGCCGGTGCTGCGCTGCTCGAGCTCACGGGCAAATCGAACCGACAGCGGCACGATCGTGCCGTCGTCCTTGATGACTTCGACGCCGAGACCCCACTCGTTCGGCGAGCGGCGACTCGGGTTCATGACGAGAATCACTTCCTCGCCGGCGCTCAGTGACTCCGGCGTGAACCCCCACGGGCGCAGTGACGATCCGACGGTCTCCACCGTGACGTCGACCGGATTGCCGGCGTCGTCGCGACTGCGAACATAGAGAAAGCCGTGCGGGTTGCGATAATCGAAGCGCGTGATCGTGCCTTCCAGCGTCACCGTGCGGCGCGTGTCGAACGGTGCGGAACCGTGGTGCGCGAACGCGCTGGCTGAGCTCACCAGCGCAATACCGCCGAGCAGACCGGATCTATACGTCATGCGTTCGCTCCCGCCGCAGGGTCCCGGCGCTGAAGCCCGCGCCGTCTCATCGGGCCAGCGTAAGTTCTCCCCGGGAACGGCGCAACCACTCGCACCCGGCGATGGGCGCCTGCCGCCTGCTGAAACAATCTCCCTAGTCCGCGGGTCTTCTCTACGCTATCTTCGGGGCACAATAGCCAGCGACACCTTTGGGGGAAGCCATGGCGACGTTCACGATCAACGGGCGCGACGTCGACGTCGACGCACATCCCGATGCGCCATTGCTTTGGGTCATACGCGAACACCTGAAGCTGACGGGCACGAAGTTCGGCTGCGGTGTCGGCCAATGCGGTGCCTGCATGGTCCATGTCGACGGGCAGACGGCGTTCTCGTGCCGAACGCGTGTCGCCGATGTCGAGGGCCGTGAAATAACGACGATCGAGGGCTTGTCCGAGACCGGCGAGCATCCGCTGCAGCAGGCTTGGATCGCCGAGGAGGTACCGCAGTGCGGCTACTGCCAGTCCGGTCAGATCATGCGCGCGGCCAATCTGCTCGCGATGAATCCACAGCCGACCCGAGATGAGATCGTCGCTCATATGAGCACGAACATTTGTCGCTGCGGCACGTACAGCCGCATCGTCCGGGCCATCGAGCGCGCGGCGCAGGAGGTCTGACATGACGCGCGAACGAACGCTCGGCAAAACCCGGCCGACCCGCCGCGAATTCCTGCAGGGCGTCGGCGTCACCTTCGTCGTCGGTGCGACGGGCATCGTCGGCGCGTGCGGTCTGGAACCCGGCGATGACGGGCTACCGTTGGCTAGCGCGCCGGACGCTGCGATCTCGCCAAACGCGTGGGTCAGCCTTGCGGCTGACGGCACAATAACGATTCAGTTCGGCGGCACGGAAATGGGCCAGGGCTCGATGACGTCGGTGCCGCTCGCCCTCGCCGAGGAGCTTGACGCCGACTGGGACGACGTTCGCGTCGAGACGGTGGCCGAGCACAATCCCGTTTACGGCAATCCAGCGCGCTCCCGCGACCTCGGCTATCCGATCTTGTACACGGCGGGCAGCGCGACGGTGCGCGGCTATTTCACGCCGATGCGCCAGGCCGGCGCTCAGGCGCGCAAGTTCTTGCTCGACTCCGCCGCGGAGCAATGGGGCGTGCCGGTCGCGGAGCTCTCGACCGAGCCGAGCCGGGTCGTGCATGGCGCGTCAGGCCAGTCGGCAAGCTATGGCGAGATCGTCGCGCGCGCCAAAGTCCCCGAGTACCTGCCCGAGGTCGACGAGAGCGAGTTCAAGTCGCACGACGAGTTTCGATATCTCGGCAAGGACCTCACGCGTCTGGACGTGCCGGCGAAGACCAACGGCTCGGCCGAGTACGGCATCGATGTCCAGGTGCCGGGTATGGTTTATGCGTCGATTCTTCGCACGCCGGTCGAAGGCGAGTCGCCAGTCGCTGTCGACGATGCGGCCGCGCGCGCGATCGACGGCGTCACCGATGTCGTCACCCTGCCTTACGGCGTGGCCGTCGTCGGCGAGACTGTCGAGGCGACGATCTGGGGAAAGGCTGCGCTCGACGTGACATGGAGCGAGAGCTCGCGATTCCGTGCGACCGACCATGCGCGCGACCTCGACGACTACGAGGCGCGTGCCCGGGATCTCGATTTTCACACCGACAATCCGCTGTGGCAGGAGAAGGGCGACGTCGACACGGCATTCGCCAATGCTGAACGCGTCATCGAGGCCACGTACCGGACCGATCCCGCGTACCACGCGCAGATGGAGCCGATGAACGCAACGGCGAGCGTCTCGGAGGACGGCAAATCCGCGGAAATTTGGGTCAGCACGCAGACGCAGAGCCTGACCGTGCTCGGCTCGGCCGAGGCGCTCGAGACGACGCCCGAGAAGATAGCGATGCATCCGATGTACATCGGTGGCGGCTATGGCCGTCGTACCGAATACCGCCAAAAGTATGTCGACGATGCGCTGTTCGTTTCACGCGCTGTCGGCAAGCCCGTCAAGGTCATCTGGAGCCGCGAGGACGACGTCAAGGACGGCGCGTTTCGACCACTCGCCGCGCAGTACCTGCGCGCGGCGCTCGATGCCGACGGCAACATCACAGGCTTGGAGCAGCGTGTCGCAACGCCGACGGTGCTCGGCTACATGAACGAGCCGCGCTGGGCGCATGCCCAGGGCCGCGACGGCATTGCGATGAATGGTGCGCAGACGACGCGCTATGCGATCCCGAACGTCCGCGCCGAGCACGTGATCGTCGACCGCTGCTCGCGGCTCGCGCCGTGGCGGGGTGTCGCGACGAGCTATACCCGCTTCGCCAACGAGTCGTTCATGGACGAGCTGGCGCATACGCTCGGGGCCGATCCGCTTGAGTTCCGCATCGATCTCGCGCGCGAGAATCCGGAAGGCCGCGCCGTGCTCGAGGAAGTCGGCCGCATGGCGAATTGGTCAGAGCCCCGCGACGGTCGCTGGCTCGGCGTTGCGCTATCGGACTACGGCGGCTCGTCGGTGTCTGCGGGCGTCGCCGAGATTTCCGTCGACGAGACGACCGGCGTTGTCCGCGTGCACCGCTTCTGGATGGCGATCGATGCCGGATTCATTTTGTCGCCGCGTAACACCGAGGCGCAGATGGAAGGGACGATCATTTACGGGCTCAGCAACGCGCTCAAGGAGCGGATCACCGTCAACGGTGGCGTCGTCGAGCAGTCGAACTTCTACGACTACCAAGTCATGCGCATGAATGAGGTGCCCGAGGTCGAGGTCAGAGCGCTGACGAATACTCGCCCGCCGAGCGGCATCGGCGAGCTCGGTCTTGCGACGACTGGCGCGGCCGTTGCGAATGCACTGTTTGCGGCGACCGGCGTCAGAATGCGCGAGCTGCCAATGACGCCCGATCGCGTGCTTACGGCTTTGACAGCCCGAGAACCAGGCGCGCCCCGTGCATGAGCCGGTCCAGGAAAAGACCCCGGAAATGGGCAGCAACCTATTGGAGAACGTCGGAATGAAACAGTCTATCGTCGGCGTATTAGCGGCTACCTCGCTCATGTGCGACAACGCATTCGCACAAGATATCGATACGCTCGTCGCCCGCGGCGGCGAGCTCTTCAACTCCGCTGTCGGCTGCCATACCTGTCACGGCGCGACCGGCGAAGGCCTTGTTGGCCCGAGCCTGCACTTTGGCCCGACGCCCGTGGACATCTTCGATCAGCTCGAGAGCAACCCCGTCATGGGTGTCATCGTCAGCGAAATGAATCCCAGCGACGAGGATCTCGCGGCAATCTCGATGTATATACGCAGTCTCGCTGGATTGTCGCTCGATGCGGCGTTGCCGGATCGTTGGTTGGCCAATCTCGCGATCATCAAGGCAAACTCGGCGCGGGATTTCGAGTTTGCGAAGACGCCGCGCGACTTGCAGGTCGAGGGCATCGAGCGCTACGAGGATCTTGCGGCCAATTGGACGCGGCGCGCGAACGAAGGCAGCCTGCTCAGTCATTATCAAACGGAAGTCGTTGCGACGTTCGATCCGGGCGAGCCGAAGTTCACGCCGGAACCCGGTAGGACCTATTTCTACGAGAACGTCGGCACGACGAGCTCGCCATCGGTGCTATTCGAGGGTTACAAGCTGCCCGAGAGCAACCAGATCGTCGTCGGCGATGCCGAGACGCGCGAGGTCATTGCAAGCTACATGCTGCCAGTGCAGCTGCGCGCGGTCGTGCATACGTCGGCGATGTCGCCGGACGGCCGCTACGCGTACATCATCGGCGCGCGTCCCGGCGGCGATATCGACACGACGACGAATCTCGGCACGTCGGCGACGCTGATCAAGGCCGACGCGTTGACGCTGCAGCCGATCAAGCAGATTGCGATCGGCGGGCGGCTGCACCACGGCCAGGTATTCCGCGACTATGTGCTAATCGATTACTTCGCGCGCGATCCCGACGGCCTCGGGTTCGCGCTGCTCGATCCCGAGACCGACGAGATCGTCGGCGGAATCCGGGATGCCGACCTCGGCGGCTACGTCTATACGGTCTGGTCCGACAAGGACTACGAGCACATCTACGCGCTGATGGAGCCCGCCGGCTATGCGTCCGGCCGCAGCACCGGCATGACGGCGGCGATCAACATGTATCAAGGCCGACTGCTCGCGATGCGGCCGTTTTGGGTTGCGAAGATCAACCCGGATACCTGGGAGGTCGAGCAGGAGTATCCGCTGCCAGGCTATCGGCCGAATTGGCTGATTGTCGATTCCGCGAAGGAGTACATGTACGTCGTCAACTCGATGTCGAACGCGTCGAAGATTGCGATCGACAGCGGTGAGGTCGTCTGGACGAATGGCACAGGCATCGGGCCTTACGGCGCGTCGCTGAACGCCGATGAGAGCGAGCTCTGGGTTGCCGACAAGGGCGAGGCTGCACATCACCTCGGCCGCACGATCACGGTCATCGACACCCACGAAGGTCACGCGGTCGAGACGCTCTACGGCGCCTACAAGGTCGACCATGTATTGCTGTCGCCGAACGGCAAGGAAATGTGGGCGACGAGCAACGGCGAGGGCCGGATCTACGTCTACGACGCCGCGACTAAGGAATTGTTGACGAAGATCGACATGCCCGAGAACGGCGACGCGCACGGGCTGATCTGGGTCCATTACGACGAGAACGGCGAGTCCCGCGTCGTCCGGGACCAGGGTAACTTTCACGGTGGCCTGAACCCGGTCGACGGCCGTGTGCTCGACTACTGATCGGGGCCCGTCGGCGCGTTGACACTCGCGGATTCGGTGTGACAGAGTTGAGCGGATCGCGGGCACCGGAGCGTTCCCGCCGTTTTGCGGAATCGAGATCGACTAAGGAAAGCCGACTTCCGGGATCGTCCGTGGGGGTAGCATGGCTTTGAGGATTCGTCGCTCATTCAACGTCGGCACGGTCGCCATCGCTGTGGCTGCCGTCACTGTCCTGCTGTCGCTGCCGCCAGCCGTCGCCCAAGAGATCCCCGATTCGTTCCGCGCGGCGATTCCGCGAACGCCGGAGGGTCGGCCGGATCTCAGTGGTATCTGGCAGTCGTTCACGACAGCCAACTGGAACATCCTCGCGCATTCGTCGGAGGCCGGGCCGTACTCGGAAGTGCTCGGCGCCTGGGCCGCGGCGCGCGGCGGCTTAGGGATCGTCGAGGGCAATGAGATCCCGTACCAGCCTTGGGCCGCGGAGAAACAGCGAGAGAACTTTGCAAACCGCACCGTCGTCAAGGTCGCGAACGACCCGAGCCGTTTCGACACCGGCGATCCGGAGATGCAGTGTTTCCGCGCCGGCGTGCCGCGCGCGAACTACATGCCGTTCCCGTTCCAGATTATCCAGACGCCCGAAGAGGTCTTCATCGTCTACGAGTACAAGGGCGCCTATCGCGAGATCTTCATGGACTCGGATTCCGAGTCGCCCGGCTATACGTGGATGGGATGGTCGAACGGGCGCTGGGACGGCGACACGCTCGTCGTCGACGTCTCCGGTTTCAACGGCTATACGTGGTTCGATCGCGCCGGGAATTTTCACAGCGACGCGCTGCACGTCGTCGAGCGTTGGACGCCGCTGAGCCCCTATCACATGCATTACGAGGCGACGATCGAGGACCCGAACGTCTTCACGCGCCCGTGGAAGATGTCATTTACGCTCTATAAGAATGTCGACCCGAGCGCGCAGCTCGTCGAGTTCAACTGCGTGCCGTTCGTCGAACAGCTTATGTACGGCCCGCTTGGGCTCATGGGCGACGATTGACCGCGTCGGAGGTGAGATCGATGCGTAGAAAGACATTCAAGAGCGGCGCGATGGCGGTATCGGTCGCCGCGATGCTGGGCGTTTACGATGTCGCATGGGCTCAGCCGGAGCCGCCGCCGTCGGCGCTCATCAATCAGGGTGAGACAGCGACGTTGGAAGCAGCGCGCGCGGCATCGCTGCGCGACTCCGAAGAGACGTTCGCGTATTTCGAAGAAGATGTCGATGCCGCGCTAGCGCGCGCCGTCGAGCGCGTCTGGGATCCCGAGCGCACGCCCGAGCCGGCACCGCGCACCCCTTGGGGCGATCCGGACTTGCGCGGTTCGTGGATCAGCGCGACGTACACGCCGCTCGAACGGCCGCGCGAGCTCGCCGGCAAGCCGCTGTACTCGGTTCAAGAGGCCATCGAGGCATTCCAGACGGCCGTGCTGACGGATGCGTCCGTCGATCCGGCGACCGTGCACTATGACTGGACCGAGTTCGGCATGGACAACTGGCAGAGCCCGATTCGGCCGACGCGGCGCACGTCGCTGATCATCGATCCGCCCGACGGCAGGATCCCGCCGTTGACGGCTGCCGGCCGGGTACGCTGGGACGAGCAGGCGCGGCGCGAAACGCTGCAGTCGCGCCACCCGACCGAGCGCTGCATCGTCGGTTCCGAAGGCCCGCCGCGGGTGCCGTTCATTCAGCAGATCGGCGAGTCGCGGATCGTGCAGACACGGGACTACGTCATGCTGATCATGCAGAGCAATAACGACGTCCGTGTGATTCCGCTCGACGGCCGCCCGATGCCGCCCCCTAGCGTGCGCGCATGGCTGGGTATATCGCGAGGTCACTTCGAAGGCGACACGCTCGTCATCGAAACGAGCAACTTCGATGAGAATCGAACCTGGGTGCGCCCCCGCGGCGCTGCAGGCGACGTGCATCTCGTCGAGCGCTTGACGCGCGCCGGCGACGATACGATCGTCTATCGAGCGACGCTGACCGATCCGACGACATGGGAAGCGCCGTGGACGTATGAAATAATTTGGCCCGAGATGGTTCCGCCGGGCATTTACGAGTGGGCTTGTCATGAGCACAACTACGGCATCATCAATGTTGTCAGGGGTGCGCAGATACGGGCCGAGGAATACGAGGCTCAGTCGCAAGACTGAGCGCCTGTTAGAGAGACAGGGAGAGAGACTGATGCGTAAATTGAAGACAGTTGCCACGTTCGCACTTGCCGCTGCCGTCGTCATGTTGGGTAGGCCGGTCGTCGCTCATCACTCGTTCGCTGCCGCGTTCGATGAGAGCAAGCCTTTAAACCTGGAGGGCGTCGTCACGCGCGTCGAGCTCGTCAATCCGCATTCGTGGGTTTGGATCGACGTCGAGAACGAAGACGGCACGGTCACGAACTGGGGCATGGAGGGCGGTCCGCCGGTCAACTTGTTCCGCAACGGCCTGACGAAGGACAGCCTGCCGGTTGGCTCGGAGATCAAAGTCTTCGGCTACCAAGCCAAGAGCGGTGAGAACAAGGGCGTCGGTGTGTTTTTCGAGTATCTCGACGGGCGCAAGGTCTTCATGGGTGGCTCGGCGCCTGGGGCCGACGGCAACCCGACGCCGGGCCGGCGTTAGTCCGCCTCGACTGTCGTCTCGACACCGCGTGCGCGTGAGCTGATCGCGACGCGCGCGCGATGTCGCTGTTGGGCCTTCTCGAATGGCTTGCGTCGACGCCGGGCAGCGTCGCGTTACGCGAGTCACACTACGTATTCCTCGGTGTCCTGACTGTTCATGTCCTGACGCTGTTCGTGTTCGCAGGAATGGCGGCTGTCATCGACCTGCGTTTGCTCGGCTTGATGCTGTCGCGCGTGCCGGCATCGCAGCTGATCCCACGGCTCGTGCCGTGGGCGGCCGGCGGGATCGCCGTCATGATCGCGTCGGGCTCGTTGTTGTTCTATGCCGCGCCCGTCGAGCGGGCCGCGAGCGTCTTTTTTCGATTGAAGCTTGTGCTGCTGCTCTCGGCAGCCGCTAATGTCGTGATTTTCCATCGAACGCTGTTTCGGCAAGTGGCGAACTGGGATCGCGACGCTGCGCCGCCGGCGCCGGTGCGGATTGCCGGCGGCATCGGGCTTGCAATTTGGGCCGCGATTATCGTCGCCGGCCGAATGATTCCTTACGAACGTTACTGGTTCTGACGACCACGACATGCTCGCGTTATTCGAGGCCCTGCAGTACTCCGCGCCGCTCGTCGCGATGCGCGCTTCGCCGTGGTTGTTCCCTGCAATTGCAAGCGTTCATCTGCTCGGGCTCGCGATGCTCGGCGGCGCGGTGCTCGTCGTCGACCTCAGGTTGCTCGGCTTGGGCCTGACGGATCAATCGCCGGCTGCAATCGGCCGAGCCGCGCAGCCATGGCTGATTGGAAGTATTTGCGTGATGCTGCCAACCGGCGTGCTGCTGTTCATGTGCTTTGCGACGAAGTATTACTATCTCAGCGCGTTCTGGATCAAGGTCGCGGCATTACTGGTTGCGCTCGTGTTCACGTTCACGATGCGTCACCGGGTGATTGCAGACGTGTGTGAGCATGGGATCTCGCAGCACGCGAAGGTTGTCGCAGCTTTGTCCGTTACGCTGTGGGTCACGATTGCGCTCTGTGGCCGGTTGATCGGCTTTCCTTGAGTCGATTGCGGGTATCCTGGTTGCCGTCGCCAGCATCGACCAAACAGAAACGATGACAGTACTCGCAAGCTTGAGGTTTTTAGCCCCCGACAGCCGCGAGCCGGTCTTCGGTCCATCGACCGGAGGCGCGGCCGCGCATTCGACGCTGATCGGCGACTACGAGGATCGTGCCGTCGAGGTCCTCGACGGACGCGGCCTCGATGAGACATTCGATTTGGACGTGCACGGCTTCGCGCTGCGTCGGTTGGCGCCTGTCGGTGATCTCTACGATCGCGACATCGTCGCGACGCGCCACGATGCGCAGTGCCGCGCACTCGTGACCGAGGCGACGGCAGCAGAGCGCGTCGAGATATTCGACCATACGTGGCGGGCTAGCGCCGCGGACGTTCGAGAGCAGCATACGAGTCGTGAGCCGTCGGCCTTCATTCACAACGACTACACGCCGCGATCGGCGCTCAAGCGCATCAACGATCTGATGGGCGGTGAGGCCGAGGCGCTAGCGAGCCGCGAATTCGCGATCGTCAATGTCTGGCGGCCGATCGCAACCGTACAAACGTCACCGCTTGCAGTCTGTGATGCGCAGAGTCTGAGTCCGGAATCGCTCGTCGCCACCGAACGTCGCGGCAAGGGCCGCATCGGTGAGATCTATCTCGTCCGCTACGCCGCTGGGCAACGCTGGATTTATTTTCCGGAGATGGCTGTCGATGAGGTCTTGCTGATAAAAACCTACGATTCTCGGACCGACGGCCGAGCGCGGTGGTGCGTCCACACGTCATTCGAAGTTTCGGGAAATGGCTCGGTGCTTCCGCCGCGCGAGTCGATGGAGACACGGCTGTTCGCCTTCTTTGCTTGACCACGCCAATTGCTGACGCCCGCGTGTCACGTTTGACATCATCTCGACCCACGCAGCGGTGGTTCGTCGGATGCTCGCCGGAATCGCCGTCACGTCTTTGCAACTCATTGATTCTGTCAGAAATTCTTTCGCCGGCGGTGACAACGACGCCACTTTGTGTGACCATTTGCGAGTTCTCTGCAGCTTCAGTGCGCGCACGCACACGGATCGAGTCGGCCCAAGCAGGGAATACACATCGCTAGGGTCCGGGGCCGCGACCCAACGGATGAACGAGGACAGTCCCTATGGCCTTCACGCTGACGATTAACGGCACGAATCACGAGATCGACGTCGAGCCGGAGACGCCACTGCTGTGGGTGTTGCGCGACACGATCGGATTGACCGGCACGAAGTTCGGTTGCGGTATCGCCCAGTGCGGTGCGTGCACCGTGCACCTCGACGGTCAGCCCGTACGATCCTGCAGCACGCCGGCCTCGGCCGCGGTCGGTCGAGAGATCACGACGATCGAGGGCTTGTCGCCGGACTCGAGCCACCCGCTGCAGCGCGCGTGGGTCGAGAATACCGTGCCGCAATGCGGTTACTGTCAGTCGGGCCAAATCATGGCAGCGGCGGCGTTATTGTCGCGCAACCCGAATCCGAGCGATGCGGAGATCGACGCGGCCATGGCCGGCAATCTGTGTCGCTGCGGCACGTACTCGCGGATTCGCGCAGCCATCCATCGTGCAGCCGAGCTCGCACATTCTTAATAGGAGGCCGAGACGATGGAAATGGACATGATGCTGACGCGTCGCACACTCATCCGCTCGATGTCGGCAGCGGGCGGCATGATCATCGGCTTTCAGATGCCCGGGGCGCTCGCCGCGGTCGTAGCCCCCAGGCCTTGGACGACGCCGACGGACGGCGTCGAGGTCAACGCGTGGCTCGCAATCGATGCCGATGGCATCGTGACGATTCGCGTGCCGCACACCGAGCAAGGGCAGGGTGCGCTGACGTCGGTCGCGATGCTCGTCGCCGAGGAGCTCGACGTGCCGTGGGATCGCATCCAGACGGTCTTCGCGGACATGAATCGCCATGTCAACGACGGCGAGGAATATATCGTCACGACGACGCACGGCTCGCAGCTCGTGCGGCTGCAGCATCCGCACATCATGCAAGCCGGTGCATCGGCGCGTGAGCGCTTGAAGGAAGCGGCAGCGCGTGCGTGGGGCATCGACCGCTCGCAAGTCACGGCGCGTCAGGGCGTATTGAGCGCCAACGGTCGATCGGCGCCGTACGCGGAGTTCGCTGCCGAAGCAGGCTCGATCATGCTGGCCGAGGAGCCGGCGATCAAGAAGAACCCCGACGAGTGGTGGTTGCTCGGCACTCCGACCGATCGCCTCGACGTGCCGGTCAAAGTCAACGGCAGCGCGCATTACGCGATCGACACGCGACTCGACGGCATGGTCTACGCGGCCGTTAAATGTTGTCCCGTGCCGTGGGGGCGTCTCGCGAGCTTCGACTTCGACCAAGTGCGCGACCGTCCCGGCGTAGTCGCAGCCGTCGAGCTCAAGGCGGTGCCCGGGATCACGAACACGCGCGATGCGATGCAAAACGGCGTCGCGGTCGTCGCCGATTCGTGGTATCGCGCGAAGACCGCGCTGGATTTGATGCCGGTCGAGTGGGACTTCGGCCCCGAGGGCAGCGTCAGTAACGAGACGTTGGCTGCGCAAGCAGCGCAGATGCTCGAAGAGGACGGCGAGGTCAGTGGCGAAGTTGGCGCCGATGCGCGAGATCTGCTGGCAGCCGCGCCGGCCGACCGTGTCGTAAGTGCCGACTATCATCGGCCGTATGAGACGCATGCGCGCATGGAGCCGATCAATGCGACCGTTGCGATCTACGAGGATCGCGTCGACGTTTGGTCGCCGGTGCAGGATCAGGCGGCGGCGCTCAAGGTCGTCGCCGATCAGCTCGGCCGCGACACGCGTGACGTCTACGTCAACACGGTATTTATAGGCGGCGCGTTCGGCGGCAACGGTGGCGGCTTCACGGCCGTGACGCGGCAGGCGGCTGAAATCGCCAAGCAGGTCGGTCGCCCGACCAAGGTCGTCTGGCCCCGCGAGGAAGACATCACGCAGGACCAGCAGCGGCCACCGCACTATACCCGGATGACCGCGTCCCTCCGCGACAACGGTCTGCCCGAGGCGTTTTTCTCGCGTGCGGTTTGGTTCAACCGCGGTGGCGTCGAGCAGATCGGTCCCGCAACGGCCGATGTCTGCATCAATACGATGCCTTACCTAGTCCCGAATCGCCGCCACGAACGCCATAACGTCCACGCTCATATCCCGACGGCGACGCACCGGGGGCCGGGCGCGAATCAGAACGGCTTCATCATCGAGCAGTTTGCCGACGAGCTCGCATTGGCCGGCGACTGGGATCCGCTCGAGTGGCGCATCGAGATGACGAAAGGGCTCGAACCTTGGCAGCGCGTGCTGCTCAAGCTCAAGGAGGTCGCTGGCTTCACGACCGATCTGCCGCGCGGGCAAGGCATGGGTGTTGCCGTCGCCGAGGATCACAATTCCTACTGCGGCGCGTGTGCGACCGTATCGGTCAGCCGCCGCGGTGAAGTGCGTGTCGAGAAAGTCGTGCTCGTGCACAACAGCGGTTACATCATCAATCCGCGTGGCGCGGGCGAGCAGCTCGAAGGCTCAGTCGTCTACGAGCTCTCGCATGCGCTCTACGGCGGCTTGGATCTTCAGGGCGGTCGTTTCGTCAACACGAACTTCGATACCTACAACCTGATGCGCATGCCGCAGGCACCGGAAGTCGAGATCCACTATGCCCTATCCGAGGATGGTTGGTGGGGCGGCTGCGGTGAGCCCGGCGGTCCGCCGACGCCACCGGCTGTCGCTAATGCGATCTTCTTCGCGACTGGCAAGCGCGTGCGCTCGACGCCGATGTTGAGACACGATTTGAGCTGGGCCTAGCGGCGCGAATCGCTAAATTCCTTGCGTCTCGACGGGGTCAGAGTCGGTGCTCTGACCCCGTTGTCGTTTCCACGACGTCACTTTCGGAATGCCGAAGCAGGCACTGCTTTGTCTCTGCGATAGTATCTGGTGCATGCCCTTCTAAGGAATGGAAGCCATGCAGCCAAAAGTCCGTGCATTCTTCGATCAGGCGACTTTCACGGTCACGTACGTGGTCACGGAGCCCGATGGAGCTCACTGCGCGATCATCGACTCCGTACTGGATTACGATCCCAAATCCGGCCGTACAGGCACCGCCTCGGCCGATCAGGTGCTTGCGTACGTCAAGGAGCAGGGCCTTACCGTTAACTGGATTCTCGAGACGCATGCCCATGCGGACCACCTCACGGCGGCGCCGTATCTGCAAGACGCGCTCGGCGCGCCGATTGCGATCGGCGAGCACATCAAGGACGTCCAGGATATTTTCTCCAAGGTGTTCAATGTCGAGCCGTCGTTTGCAACGGACGGCTCGCAGTTCGATCGCTTGTTCGGCGATGGCGAGGAGTTTCGTGTCGGCGCTATGACGGGCCGCGTCATGCATACGCCGGGCCATACGCCCGCTTGCCTGACGTATGTTTTCGGTGACGCTGCATTCGTCGGCGATACGCTGTTCATGCCCGACTACGGCACGGCACGTGCCGACTTTCCAGGCGGCGATGCGGCGACGCTGTATCGTTCAATAAAGAAAGTCCTGTCACTGCCACCGACGACGCGGCTTTTCATGTGTCACGATTACAAAGCGCCGAACCGGGACGAGTATGCCTGGGAGACGACGGTAGCCGACGAGGCTCAGAACAATGTTCATGTGCACGACGGCGTCACCGAGTCGGAGTTCGTCGAGATGCGCAACGCACGTGACAAGACGTTAGCCATGCCTGTATTGGTCCTGCCTTCGGTGCAAGTCAACATGCGGGCAGGCCGGTTGCCGCCACCGGAAGAGAACGGCATTTCCTATCTGAAGATTCCGGTCGACGCGCTATGACTCGAGCTCGTGATGGATTCGCGGCTGGCGGCTTCTTCGGGTTGTGGGACAGTAGTATTGTTCCGGTCTCCCCCAAGGCGGTTCAGAAGCTGACCTCCCATTGCGCACGCAGACGCGTGTCATGCCCGGCGCTCGTTGCCTCCACGACATCGAGTCGGCTGATGTCGAACGTCAGCTTGTTACGGTGACCTTCGAAGAAGACGTTGAGCGCCAGCGTAAGCTCCGTCAGTTCGCGATCCAGGGCCGTTAGATCCCAGTCGATGCGGGCATAGCGAAGCGCAAGCTCGATCGGTAAGACTCTAGACGCGAGTTCGACCGGCCAGATCTTGCCGGCTTGTACGTAGCCTCCGGAGAGCTCCGACTCGCGCTGCAAGTCGCGGTCGACGACCGTCTTGACGTGATACTCCTGCTGGAGCGAGAAGCCGCGATAGTGCCAGGCGAATTCTTGCAGCCATTGCTCAATCGAGTAGCGCGTAGAATCTCCGGGCTCGAAGCCGTCCAGTTGTCCTCCGCCCGCCGTCGAGAACCGCGTGTACGGGCCATCGACGCGCGCAGTGCCGAAAGCGAGCGACGCAGCTGGCGTAGGTCGCATCGCTAAGTCGCTTTGCGAATACGGTAGCGCTTCACCGAGGAAGTCCCATTCCCAGCGAATCATGGTCATCGGCTCGTCGGCGCTCTGGTCGGCCGACCGACCAGTGCCCTCATAGACGCCGGCGATGATACGGTTCTGCCAATGGGTTCCGGCAGCCCAACGTCGGCGTAACGTGACACCGCGTTGACGATCGAGCGTAAACGCGTACGTTGCGATCGAGCGCTCGACGAACTGCTGGTCGCTCGAAGCGTCGACGCGCTCGCGGTTGTACGGAATCTTGTATTGGCCGATTTGTAGCAGAGCGGATTCGCCCAGCGCGACATCGAGCTCGAGGTCGAGCAGCGGTGTGTCGCCCGACAGTTCCTGGACGTAGCTGAACTGGACCTTTGGACTGAACAGCCGGCTGCGCACATTCAGCCGCGCACGCCTGATGTCGAAATCCGATCCAGGTGACTGATCGAATTCACCGACGCGGTCTGGATCGCCATCGAAAGGCGTCGAAAACCGAATCTGGCCGCGGAACCAGACATCGAGCGCGTGGCGAGTGTCGTCTGACTCGAAGGAGATGCCGATATTGCGTCGCCTTGGGCCCATCGCGTCAGGCGCGAGCGTGTCCGCAGGAATTACGCTAGACGCCTCAGTTGCGACGCTGTCGACGACTTGCGCGGCTACAAGCTGCACGCTCAGGACGGCGCTCGAGAGCGCGACGATCAGAACGATGCCCAGCGAGGCGTTCGAGCGCCGCCGGCGACCGCAAGGTGCCGGTGGAACTATTTCGTCGGTGCGCGGCTCCGTGCCGTCGCTTCGTCGGGTCATTGGTAGTCGTTCGAAGGCATGCCGCCGCGCATTGTCCCTGGGAAGGCGCTCATTTGCATGCTTGACTGCGAGACGCATTGCTCGCCAGTCAAGGCGTGCAATGGCTGTCCACAAACAGCAGGTATCGAGCCTTAGCCGGCTCCCGCGGCGCTCAGCGGTACGTAAATGGCGCAGTTTCTAGACGCTCGCCCGTTCGTCTATAGTGGCTCCCACCACTGGAGTCGAGCCGGCCTACGGACGGGCGGTTTAACCGATGATCACGCGCTTTTTCGCGGTTATTTTCTTCATAATTCCGGCATTGAGTGTCGGCTCGGCGTGCGCGCAGCCAGCGAATCGAACACGCGCGCTCGAAGAGTTCGTGATCGGCAACGCGCAGTTCGTGTTGCTGCACGAGCTCGCGCACCTCGTCATCAATGAGAAGAACGTCCCGATACTCGGCCCCGAGGAGTCGGCAGCCGACTACATTGCTTCGATGTTGCTCGTGCGGCCGGTCGTCACGCCGCAGGCTGGTACCGAGGCGTTCCTTAGGTTTGCCCTGAGCACGGCTGACGGATTCGTAATTGCGTGGCAGCGCGCACAATCGATGGGCGCTGCCGTTCCGTACTGGGGATCGCATTCGCTGAACGTGCAGCGGTTCTCGACCGTTGCTTGCCTGTTATACGGTAGCAACCCCGTAAGATTTTCGACATTACCGGCACTCGTGCAAATGCCGCCGGCGCGCATGCGTAGCTGTCCGAGCGAATACCAGAAGGCGGCGTATTCGATCGACTGGTTGTTCGAGACATTCGGCAGAGGGTCCGACGATCCGCCGGGTGAGCCCGTAGAGATCCGGTACGAGCAGCCGCCGTCGCTGACCAGTCTGCGTCTGCTGCAAGCGATCCAGAAGCACGGCTTCATCGAGCGAACTTTCGGGCGGCTCAACGAGTTCTTTGCGCTCGACGAACCTGTAACGTTCGTTATGCGCGCTTGTGGCGATCCCCAGGCGGCGTGGCTGCCGGACGAGCGAACGCTGGTGTTTTGTTACGAATTGCTCGATACGTATGCATTTATGAGCTCGGATCAGCATACTGAGGCCATCGAGTCGATGCTACAGAGTCCGCAACCAGCCCAGTAGTCGCCCGCGAATCTTAACTTCGTCGTAACCCGGCGCTAGGTAGGATTACGCATGGAGCAGCCCGACGCTCCGCTATACCGTTCAGCTTTGTGAGCCGCCCCGTGAGCATCAGCTCGAGGTGGCGTATTCCTGTCGCAGATCGGATCCTTTCAGGAGAGCGAAATGGAAGACGTTGGCGTACTGTTCGACAAAGCCGTGAACGAGATCGAGCGAATGCTCAATTCGAAGACCGTCGTCGGCGACCCGATAAAGATCGACGACACGACATTGATTCCGCTGATCAGCGTCGGTTTCGGTTTCGGAGTCGGTGGCGGTGAGGGGCAGGAGCCACAAAAGGGTTCCGGTCATGGCGGGGGCACCGGTGGCGGCGGTGGCGTCAAGCCGGTCGCGCTCGTCATATTGAATAAGGACGGTGTGCGCGTGGAGCCGGTGAAATCCGGCACGGCTTCAGTGCTGGAGAAAGTTGCCGAGTCGCTCGGTAAAGCGGCGTCGTCGTCCAAAGCCGAGTCGACGCCCGACTGACGTTGGCGCGGCCCCATGTTGATCGGGGCAATCGTCGTTGCCGTTGTGATCGTAGCCGTCCTAGCGGTACCGATCGTAGTGCGCTTCGACGTTGCTTGGCATGGTGAGCTCGAGCAGCGATTCGAGTTGCGTTGGGCGTTCGGACTCGTCCGGACGTGTGTATCGCAAGCCAAGAGTCGGGTCCCTGCGGCGCCGCGCTCGGTGCGAAAATCCGAGAACGGCGTACCCTCCCGCTCACGCCAGAAGCGAGCACACGTGTTGGCCGCATTGCGACTGAAGTCGTTTCGACGACGTGTGATGCGTTTCATCGGGTCGCTGTGGCGGGCAGTCCGCAAGGATCGGATCAGCGTCACGGCCCGAGTTGGGCTCGGAGATCCGGCTGATACGGGCCGTCTGTGGGCGCTGGTCGGGCCATGTGCTGCTTTGCTGCAGCAGATCCCGGACGTTGTGGTATCGGTCGTTCCCGATTTTGACGACTTGTCGTTCGAGCTTGAATCGAGCGGCACAATTCGCGTCGTGCCGTTGGCCGTTCTGCTGCTCATCGTTGGACTGGTCGCATCACCGTCCGTTTGGCATGCCGTTCGCGTCTTGCGCCGGGGCTCGTGAGACATGCCGACGCTACGCATCGCTGAGGTCTTCGAGTCTGACGAACACTCGATACTGGTAATCGAACGGATCGATATTCTAACGACCCGGCACGCTGCCGGTGCCGCTGCCAGCGCCTCGATCCGACCGATTGCCGTTGTCGTGCGTAACGATCGGCACGTTCGCACCTGCGACCTGGACGGGAACCCCATCGACCTCGACGAGCTCTGCGACAGCTATCCGGGCGTCGATCTCGACCTCGCCGCGCGGGTCGCCGCGCTCGAACGGTGAAGCCCTGCGGCGCCAGGGCGCGCGGCCAACGGCCCGATCGGCCCTCGGTCTTGTCCTGACGGTACTGTCGACTGCGAAAACGGTGCTAGGATGCGATCAGCCGTCACATACGGCTCGGACGCAGGCAGTCCGATCGAAAAAAGGCCACGAACGACAAGGGGGCATTCAATGAGGCAGTTCATTCCGACGGCGTTGCTGGTCGCTGCAGCCGTATGCTCAATGCCTGCAAATGCGCAGAGCAAGGACGATCCGGTGCTGATGCACGAAGCGCCGTTTCATGTGCCAATTATTGAGAATGACGAGATGATCGTCCTGCGGATCAACATTCCGCCGAGCCGAGACACCGGCTTTCATACGCACTATGCGGATTCGGTGTCCGTGAACCTTTCGCCGGCAATTCGCACGAACCAGGACTACGGGGAGGAGAAAATCACGCCGCCGTCCTCGAGTCAGGCGCTGCCCGGCCGCGTTTCCTTCAATAACGTGACCGAACGCGGGCACTACACGCACAAGGCGACGAACGTCGGGCCGACCCCGTTTCACAATGTGTCGTTCATCCTGAAGGGTGACGGCGCGCGCGGCTACTCCGCGTCGAGTCGCGCAGGCGCGGCTGGTTACGAGCAGGTGCTCGACAACGCGCGCGTGCGCGCATGGCGCATCGTCCTCGAGCCTGGCGAGGCCACCGGCCGCATCACGCAGACGGCACCGGGCTTGCGTATCTATGTCCGCGGCGGTGTCATCGACGAGCTCGTGCCGGGTGCGGCGCCGCGCGGTATGGCGCCGAACAGCGGCGAGTTCATCTGGCAAGACGCGGACCAAACCCGGGTCGTAGAGAACACGGGTTCGACGATCGTCGAGTTCATCGAGTTCGAAGTGAAGTAGATCACGACGCGGGGCGACCTGTTGGCTGCGAAGTGGGTAAGTAGGTTTTTAACCGAGCTGGTTGTTCCGGCTTCGGTGGCTGCCGGAGTTGCGCAATTCCTCATGAGCGCTGCACCTGCGCAGGAAAGCTACTCGGGAGTCCTCGAGGAAATCATCGTCACGGCGCGGCGCCGGGAAGAAGACATTCAAAGCCTGCCGCTATCTATCGCTGCCTTGAACGCTGACACGATGCGCGTGCAGGGTGTGTACTACCTCGACACGGTCGACGAGCTCGTACCGAATCTGCAGATCGAGCAGAGCGCTCGGGCAAATCAGACTGAGATCACCATTCGTGGCATCGGCGGAGGCAGTCCCGACCCAATTTTTCCGTTTGGCACCGGGATGTATATCGACGGGCACTATATACCGCACTCGATCGGAGCATTCATGAGCACGCTCGACATCGAGCGAATCGAAGTGCTACGCGGTCCGCAAGGTACGTTGTTTGGTAAGAACACGACCGGTGGGGCCATCAATATCATCTCGGCCAAGCCGCGACCGGAGTTCGAGTCGAGCCTATTGCTACGTGCCGGCGAGTATGGGCGTCGCGACGTGCGTGGCATGCTGAATTTCCAAGTCTCCGATCGGGTATCGGCACGAATCGCGGCTGCGAGCGAACGCGACGATGGCTATTACTACAACCGCTACCTCGATTTTTGGACGGGCGGCCGCGATCTCAGGGCGATGACCGGAACCCTGAGATTTACGCCGGACGAGCATTGGACGATCGATGCGACGCTGAGCATCGCGCGGCAGCGCGATGACAACAATCCCGGTCAGTGCTCGACGGGCGACGGCAATCTGCCCGCTTGGGGCGGCGCACGTTTCTATGGGGATCCCGGCAGCATACTCTTTCGCGCTCAGTGCGACGCCGATGCAGCGCTTGGCCCTTATGTGATGTCCTCCGAGAAGCTCACTTTCTCGAACGTTGATCAGGATGGCTTTTTCATGGCAGCGCGTTGGGATGCTGGCGAACCGGTGGGTGCCCTCGAGAATCTCGGTGTTCGTATCAACGCGTCTTATCGCCATATCGGTTATGACTATCTCTTCGACCGTGACTTCACGCCATTCCGTATCGATGCGCTCGGCACGGTTGGCGACGACCCGAATACCAACGTCACGCGTAATTTCGAGGTGCTGCTCGAAGGTGTCGTGAACAGTCGCTTGGACTTCATCGTTGGCGTGAATTACTTCGATGACGAGGCGCTGACGGGAAATAACGACTGCTATACGCTCTGGGTCGAGCGGCACGACTTCGAGGCAGACAACGACGTCGGGTGTCTACCGCAAACCGGGCTCTTCTTCGAACTCGCGCCCGATAAAGTCCAAGCTCTAGGTCGGCCGTTCACGGCGGGTCCACCGACATTCTTCAAGAACGGCAGCGTGTGGAACGAGTCTTTGGGCGCGTTCGGCCATCTGAGCTATTCGCTCAATGAGACTTGGGATCTGGATCTTGGTCTTCGCTATACGGAAGACAAACGCGAGTTCAACAATATCGAATTTCATATCAGCAACTACGAACGTACAAACGACTTTGGGCTCGGAAGTTTCGATCTGATCATGAACAACTTGACGGTTGTGGACAACGGCTTTTTCAACGCGGGGTCGGCGACATTCAGCGAGTTCACACCGATGGTCAGTCTCACGCGGCGGCTTGCCGAAGGTAGTCGATTAGACAACGGAATACTCTATTTACTATACGCAGAAGGGTTTTTGACGGGTGGTTTCAACAACGAGCTCAACACGTCCGTGACAAATCCTGCGGCCGACCTGCTTCAGCCATATCAGGCATATGATCCCGAGCACCTCGACAACTACGAGCTCGGCTTCAAGGGCACATTCGGCAACGGTCGGCTGAGACTCAACACGGCATTGTTCTTCATGGATTACTCGAACATCCAGGAAGACTTCGTGCTCGACAATAGCGAAGGGCAATTCGGGGGTGGCGACGATACCGTCGGCATCGTTGCAAACGTCGCATCAGCCGATATCGTCGGTATCGAGCTCGAGCTGCGCGCGAGTTTGTGGCGGGATAGTTTTGCTGTGTTCGACCTCGGCCTAACCGATTACGAGACGTCGTCATACAGCTATATCGATGAGGAAGCTCTCGAGCAAGGCATCTACCGCTTGACCGACAATGCCGGTGGCGGCAGTCGGGAGTGGGCGATCAACGCGTCACTCGAGCAGCGGTTCCAGCTTCCTAACGGTGCGACGTTGACACCAATGATCGGCGCGTATCGAGAATCCAGAACCCCCACGTTCGGCCCTCTCGAGGGGCTACCTCTCGTATTCGAGTTCTGTCAACGCGAGTACGACTACACGAAGTGGCGCGCGCGCCTGACTTACGAGCCAGCCGATGGCGGCTATCAGATCGCTTTATTCGGAAACAACATTTCGGACGAGCGTATTTTCGAGCTCTGTGGTCGAGGTCGCGGGGTCTACGGCTATCGCTACGAGCAGCCGGAAACGTGGGGGCTTGAGTTCTCGACGCGTTGGGGCCGCGGATCTTGACCAGCAAATCCTCAGTCTGGCGAGAGCTCGGACGGCGCAACGTCTACCGAGTTGGATTGGCGTACTTAGCTTCCGCGTGGTTGTTAGTCCAGGTCGCAGACACGGTGCTCTCGAATTTTAGCGCGCCGACATGGATCATTCAGGCACTGATCGGAGCAACTGCGATCGGGTTTCCCATTGTTCTGATCGTTGCTTGGTTCTACGAGCTTACGCCGGACGGCGTGCAGCGTGAGGAGGCTCTCGAAGCAGGGCATCCCGTCAAGTTCGACCGCCGGACGGTCAATTGGGTAATTATCGGCACGCTCGTACTCGCAGTGGGATTCTTGCTCGCTCGCGACCTCGTCCGCGACGTGGATGACGATCGCTCTCCGACCGATCAGGCTTCAATCGCGGTGTTACCGTTTCTCGATCTGAGTCCACAACGGAACGAAGGCTATTTCTCGGACGGGATTGCTGCTGAGCTCATCGGACTGCTTGCGACAGTCCCCGACTTCAGAGTGACGTCGCGTTCATCGTCGTTCTCGTTCAGAGACTCGACCGTCGACGTGCCGACGATTGCCGAACGACTGAATGTCGATCACGTGCTCGAGGGATCGGTGCAGCGCATCGGCGACCGAGTCAGAATCGGAGTACAGCTAATCGACGCGCGATCGGATACGCAAGTCTGGTCAAATATATTCGATCGCAACCTACGCGATATTCTCGCCGTCCAAAATGAAATTGCGATGAGTGTCCTCGATCAGCTCCAGGTTGCGTTGCTCGACGAGCTGCCTGTTGCTGCCAGCATCGATCCGATGGCGTATTCGCTGTATCTACAGGCCCACCATATATTGGACGAGCGACTCGAGCAGAGCTACCCGGCTGCAGAAGCAGCGCTGCGTGAAGCGCTCGAGATCGACCCCGACTACGTGACGGCTGTCGTCGAGCTCGGTCGGTTGTACTGGAGTAAGGGCCGGCGCGGCTTTCTACCACCTGAGGAAGGTGC
The DNA here is from genome assembly GCA_024640685.1 of Rhodospirillaceae bacterium. Lineage (GTDB taxonomy): Bacteria > Pseudomonadota > Gammaproteobacteria > Steroidobacterales > Rariloculaceae > JAHEEM01. Next base: position 12,421 of record JAHEEN010000012.1, on the reverse strand, counting down.
GCGGCTAGCGCGCCAATACGTGCAGCAGGCGCTGAGTCTCGATGCGGACAGCGCGGTTGCGAACGCGTGGGCAGGATACCTGGCAAGTCAGATCGATGACGATATCGCCACTCGGGTTCGCTTTATCGAGCGCGCGCTCGATGTCGACCCAAGGAATACAGAAATTCTCGGCAACAATGGTTCGTTCATCGGCACGTTCGCTAGTCTCGATGACGCGATTAGGGTGGGTGAGTTCGCAGTTACGCGTGACCCGATGTGCGACGATTGTGCGTACTTGCTCGCGCGTAACTATCGGGATGCAGGCCGCTTCGACGATGCGGTGACCACACTTAGATCTGCTAATGCGCTACGGCCCGATCGACCCGTCCACTACGCGCTCGGCGAAAGCTTCCTGCTGATGGGTGATCCGGCAGCGGCGTTAGCAGAGTTCCGGCAGATCGATCCCGTCAATAGCGGCAGTGCCATAGATCGAGCCAGGGGTGTTGCGCTCGCAAGCTACGATCTGGGTAACCTCGATGCCTACGAATCCGCGCTCTCGGAGCTCGAGAGGCTCGACGACACCCATCTTGCGGTCGCGGAAGTGTACGCATACGTGGGTAACGCCGACGCTGCATTTGCGGCGATCGAAGCGCACATCGAGGGTAGGCGTCAAGGGTTTCCACGGACGATCTCCCGCGCCATCATGTTCAGCAAGCTGCACGACGACCCCCGTTGGGATCAGCTTCTGTATCGCATGGGCGTCGCGCCCGAGCAGCTCGAGGCGCTCGATTTCAGAGTCACGTTGCCTGAGTAGCGCCCGATTCTTTGGGGCACGAAGCAGCGGGGTGGTTTCGGCGCGTGTGCCGGTGCGAGGTAGCTGTCTCGAGCTCACACGCGGGCTCGAAGTCGGGTTAAGCTAGCAGGCTGCGGTGCGTCGACTGGGGTCGGTCGCCGACCTTGTCAAGAACGAGAACAGCAGGGGGATCCGATGATAAAGCCTAGAGCCGGTTGGCTCATCGCTGTGGTTGCAGTGCTTGCGGCATTACCGATGGCGCTGACCGCGCAGAATAGAAACGCGCCGAAGGCGCGCTGGTGGGAGCCGACAAACGACTTGCCGAATCCTTGGCGTGGGCAGCGGCTACCCCTTCCGGACAACCGGACTTGGGGTTCGACGGCCGGTGTCGACGTCGATCCGACCGACGGCACATTCTGGGTCATCGATCGCTGCGGCTCGAACACGTGCGTCGGCTCTGACCTCGATCCGATCTTGCACTACGATGCCGACGGCAACTTCCTCGGCAGCTTCGGTAGCCGCCTATTCGCATTTCCGCACGGCATCCACGTCGATTACGACGGTAACATCTGGGTGACCGATCCGCTCCCGCTCGACGGCCGCGGCGCCGGCGGCGACGTCGGTCAGCAGGTCACGAAGTTCACACCCCAAGGCGAGGTCTTGATGCAGCTAGGCACGCGGACCGTGGCGGGACGCGGCACGAACACGTTCAGCGCGCCGTCCGACGTCGTCGTCGGACGCAACGGCGACATCTTTGTTGCCGACGGCCACGCCGAGGGCACGAACGAGCGCATGGTCAAGTTCGACCGCAACGGCAAATACCTGATGGAGTGGGGCGTGCCGGGCTTCGGGCCGTGCGGCACCGGGCAATTCTCGAGCCTGCATGCGCTCGAGCTCGACTCGCAGGGGCGTTTGTACATCGGCGACCGCGACAACAACCGCATCCAGATCTACGATCAGGACGGTAATTTCATCGAGTGCTGGTATCAGTTCGGCCGTCCGAGCGGCATCCACATCGACAGCAACGACGTCATGTACGTCGCCGATTCCGAGTCGAGCCTGGAGCTGCCCGAGTATGGCGGTCCGCCAAGCCCGTTCCTGCGCGGCATCCGCGTCGGCAGCGCGAAAGATGGTTCGGTCGATTATTTTATTCCGGACCCCGATCCACGCGGTGGCAGCAGTGCGGCTGAGGGCGTCGCTGCGACCGATGACGGCGTCATCATCGGTGCCGAGGTCGGGCCGCGGCAGGTCGTACGCTACGAGCGGCGTTAGGAACGCAAGCTCGACGATCGACTATTACAACGGTCGATCGCGCCGGGTTGTGATCGTCCACGTCTAAGATAGGTAAATCTCCCGATTCTGATTCGGTAACCGGCTGGCTATGTTCTGGCTTTCACTAGAGATGGTGGTGCAGTGAAAGCGATAGCCGTCGTATTGGTCGCTGGCGTTCTCGCCGCATGTGCAAGCACGCCGAGGATCTACTCGACCGAGAGTCCCGTGGCCGACTTCTCCGCCTTTGAGACTTACAGCTACACAGCGCAGCTCGGTACCGATGAGCCGGGCGGGCCAACGACGCTGTTGACGCAGTTTTTGCGTAGCGCCGTCGACCGTGAGCTACAGGCGCGTGGCTATCGCCATATCGAGGACGGTGGCGATCTCCTCGTGAATTTCTACGTCGATACACAGGAAAAAATTCAGGAGCGATTGCCGGACCCATACTACGGTTACGGCTACTACGCCTATCGGCACGGAATGTATATCGGCTGGCGGGGCTACTACGACGGACAGGTCAGCCAATACACGGAAGGTACGCTCAATATCGATCTCGTCGACGGCGCGCGCGGCGTGCTGGTTTGGGAGGGTATTGCGATCGGCCGCGTCACCGAGGCCGCGCGCCGCGACGTTCAGGGGGCCATCGACGACGTCGTGCCGCAAATATTCGCCGAGTATCCGTACCGCCGCGGCCCTTAGAATCACCCCCGTCGGTCGAAGGCGATCGTTACTGCGTGCGGCTCTCCCAGAGCATCTCTCCGGAATCGACCAACATGACGCTCGACGCGTTGCCGGTCGTGCTGCCGTCTCGCGCGCCGAAGCCTTCGACGGCGACCCTATCGCCCGGGCTCAGCGTCTCACGCGTCCAGCCTCGCCGTATCAGCGTATTGATGCCGAGCATCTCGATCGCCCAGCTCTCGACGCTGCCGTCATTCTCGACGTCGACGTGAACCCAGGCATGTGGGTTCGTCCACTGGATGCGCGTGACAGTGCCCGTAATTGCGATCGGGCGGTTCAGGTCGAACTCGGCGGCAAACGAATGGTGCGGTGCGGCCGGCGCGGCGGCGAGTAGCCAGGCCGAGCCTACGACGGTTAGGAAAAGCGCTTTCATGCCGTGACGCCCCCTTTGGCATCAAATGCGTAGTTCCGGAAGTATAATGGCGAACGGCGGGATCGGGTACACAACGGGTCCCCGGCGACGGTTCCGATCGGGGGAATTATGAAAAGAAACTTCGCCGCTCTGGCGCTCTTGTTGGTCGCGACAACGCCGGTCGCGGCTCAGTGGCTGTCGCTGCCGACGCCGGGTATTCCCCGCAACGCCGACGGCTCGCCGGATATGTCTGCACCAATTCCGCGCGGCGCCGACGGGCGTCCCGAGTTGACGGGGCTATGGCTGCCGCAGCATGCCGAGGGCAGCGTGTTCGACCCGGCGAAGGCGCAACCATGGGCGCGCGAGATTCTCGAGGGAAATCAGTCGCGCTACTACCAGGACGACCCACGTTTCCGCTGCCTGCCGAGCGGGCCCGGGCTGCTGGCACTTGGTGGGCCGACATTCGGTTATCGGCGCATCGTGCAGAACCCCAATTTGATCGCGATTCTGCACGCCGATATGACGTATCGCGAAATATTCATGGACGGCCGTGAGCTCGAGCCCGACCCGCTGCCGACGTGGATGGGTTATTCCGTCGGTTACTGGGACGGCGACACGCTCGTCGTCGAGAGCAACGGCTACAACGACAGGACATGGACGCACCGCGACGGCCTGCCGCATACCGAGGCATTGCGTGTCACGGAGCGCTACACGCGCACCGATTTCGGCCACATGCAGATCGACGTGACGTTCGTCGATCCCGGCACGTTCGACGAGCCCGTCAGTGCGCTGATCGACATGGAGTACATGGCCGACGACGTGATGCTCGAGGTCATCTGCAACGAGGCGTCCGAGAACGACGGCCGCTGGGGTGGCGCAATCAGCGAGGTTGAGGAAGATTCGTACGAGGCGCCGCTCGACGTGCTCGAGCGCTACGTCGGGACGTATACGGGCAATTGGCTGCGCTCGAACGCTGTCATCGAAGTCACGCTCGAGGACGGCAACCTGTTCTTGCTGAGGACACCGCCGTATGCCGAGGCGGAGTTCACGGGCACCGGGCGGGCGCGGCTGATTCCACTTTCCGAGACGTCGTTCGAATGCAGCTGCGGTCTCGGGTTCGTGTTCACGGTAGACGACGACGGTGTCGCGACCGAAGTGCGCGAGGTGCACGTATCCGGTGAATGGTCGTTCGTGCGCGAGCCTTGACGCTCGGGCTGCCGCGATCGAAAAAACGATAATGCGAATGAGGGGAACTGCGATGAATAGACTTGCTGTGATATCGCTATGTGTTTCGCTGTGTGCGGCCGCAACGGCATCCGCACAGGATGCGCGCTCTGTGCTGCGTGCCGCGGCCCGCACGATGGGCGCAACGAACCTCGACTCGATCGAGATCTCGGGCTCCGGTTGGTATGGCCAAGTCGGGCAGAGTTACGTGCTCGACGGCGACTGGCCGCGTTTCGAAGTCTTCGAGTACACGCGCGTCATCGACTATGGCGAGAACGCGCAGCGCGAAGATTTGCATCGCCGGCGCGGCAGCTATCCGGCCGTCGGTGGCGGCGCGCCATTTGCCGGCGATCAACTGATCACCGAGATCGTCAGCGACGGCTATGCGTGGAACATGCAGGGCGACCGTGCGGTCGTACCTGGCCGGCCGTACATGGATGGCGTTTCGCATGCTGATTTCCGCCAGCTCGACATGATGTTGACGCCGCACGGCTTTCTAAAGGCCGCCCTCGACGCCGACGATGCGACGGCGTTGTCGATCCCGATTGCGGGTGAGTCGAACGGCGGGCTGTCGCAGGACGGGCGTACCGTCACGGTGGTCTCGTTCACGGCGCTCGGCAAGTACAAGGTCAATGGCACGATCAACGATCAGAACCTGATCGAGATCGTCACCACGTGGGTGCCGAACCCCGTCTACGGCGACATGCTGTTCGAGCAGCGCTACACGCAGTACGAGAGCTTCGACGGTGTCATGCTGCCGACCGTCTGGCACGAGCACCAAGGCGATCCGGTCTACAACCCGGCGCACAACTCGCTCGAGATCCGCATCAGCGACGTGCGCATCAATCCGGACGTGCCCGACTTCGACGTGCCAGCCGATGTTCGCAACGCCCGCGCAGGCGGCGTCAACGTCGACTCACAAGAGGTTGCCGATGGCGTCTGGCGTATCGCCGGTGGTTCGCACCACAGCGTGCTCGTCGAGTTCGATGATTTCGTCGCCGTCGTCGAAGCACCGCTGAGCGAGGCGCGCTCGCTAGCGGTCATCGAGGAGGTCGGTCGCCTCGTGCCCGGCAAGCCGATACGCTACGTCGTCAACACGCACCATCACTTCGATCACTCCGGCGGACTTAGAACGTACGTGGCGCAAGCTGCGACCGTCATCACGCACGCCGGCAACGTCGGCTTCTACGAGGACGTGCTGTTTCACCCGTCACAGCGGACGCTCGCGCCCGACCGGCTTGCGCAGTTCTATCCGATGTTCGCACCGAGCCGCCGGCCCGCGCCGATCGAGCCGGTCCATCGGCAGTACGTGCTGAGTGACGGCAACCGAACGATGGAGATTCACCCGCTGCGCGGCAATGCGCACACGCAAACGATGGTCCTTGTCTATCTGCCGGAAGAGCAGATCCTGATGAACGCCGATATGTACAACGCGGGCATACCGGTGCAGCCGTTCCGTTTGCCGAATATGCGCACGCTGCGTGACAACATCGAGCGGCTGGGATTGGACGTCGAGCAGCACGTTTCGATGCATGGCCAGACGGCCTCGCACGCGGACTTTCTCGCCGCGATTCCGGATTAGTCGGTTTCTATTGCCGCGAGGCCGTGCCGTTAGCGCGGCGCGGCCTTCGGCGCTTCTTAGGTGACCCCATGAAAATCTGCGATTAGCGTGGATTTGCACTGGACACGTCGCACACAGCGTGACGTTGAGGTAACATGCATCGCGTATGCGATGCATGTTAGGGTGCCATGAAGTCAGCAACCATTCCGCCACTGCGGGTCACGCCAGACCTTCGAAATGAAGCAGAAAGCGTGTTGAGAGACGGCGAGTCGCTCAGCAGCTTCGTCGAGGACTCTATTCGCCGGCAGATTGGATACCGCAAGCTCGAGAGCGAGTTTATCGCACGCGGCTTTGCTGCTCGAGAATCTGCAAAATCTTCGGGGCAGTACGCATCGAAGGAAGAAGTTATGGATTCGTTGCGTGGAATCCTCGATGCGTCCAAGCCCAAAGGGTGAGCTTCCGCGTCCGCTTTACGCTGGAGGCGAAGTCCGATCTCGAAAGATTGTACGGCTTTCTGGTGGAACAGGATGCGCAAGCCGCGGAGCGGGCGCTGAAAATTATCGATCGCGCGTGGACAATCCTCGAGGAATTTCCATTTTCCTGTCGCAAGGCTGAAGATTCCAACCCGTTTCTCCGCGAAATTGTGATTCCGTTTGGCTCGGCCGGTTATGTGGCACTGTTTGAGATCGAGGACCGAGAAACGATTACCGTGCTTGCCGTCCGCCATCAGCGAGAAGACGACTATCGCTAGTTCGGGGGAGGTAAGTGCGAGATTGGTACTCGACGTCGTTCTAGGGGGATAGACGATGCAAGTTATTTTAGATACGACTGCGAAGCCGACGGGGTCGCTCAGCAACCTCGAGATTGGCTACAACGTTTTTCGAATCTTCACGGGCGTGAACTTGTTCTTTCACGGCTTCACACGCATCTGGGCGGGGCTGGGGCCGTGGGCCGAGACTGAGTCCGCAACGTTTGCCGACACGTTAATGCCCGTCGCGATCGCGCACCTATTCCTGCAAGTGCTGCCGTTTTTCCAGGTCGTCGTCGGCTCGCTGATTGCGATCGGCCTCGTGACGCGCGTCGCGTTACTTGTGGGGCTCGGCATGTTCTTCTGCCTGCTGATCGGGCATCTCGTCAGGCAGAACTGGGGTGGTGTTCACGTCGTCATGCATTACGCCATCTATTATTGGATATTGCTCACGCTGCTGAACCTCAACCGCGTGTCAGTCGACGGGCGCCGCGGCGGCGTCGCTTGATGCGCTAACGGAGTCGCGACTCGGGTCAACGTAGATGCTCGACGCGCTTGCAGTTGCCGTCGGCGGATTGCTGCTCGGCGGCGGGGCGTTCTATCTCGTTGCCGGCGCGCTCGTCGGTTTACTGTTCGGCGTGATCCCCGGGCTCGGCGGCCCGACGGCGCTCGCGCTGCTGATCCCGCTGACGTTCGGCGTCGACACGAGCGCCGTGATGTTCTTTGCCGGCGGCATCATGGGTGCAATTCCGGCTGGCGGATCCGTGACGGCAATTCTGCTGAATACGCCCGGCACCGCGCCGAATGCGGCGACGGTTTACGACGGCTACGCGATGACGCGCAACGGCCAAGGCGGTACTGCGTTGGGCGCAGCGGCGGCCGCCTCGTCCATCGGTGGCGTGTTGGGTATTTTTATTTTATTCGCGATCCTGCCGGCCGCGCGTAGCGTGATCTTGCACTTCGCGCCGCCTGAGTACTGCTTGCTCGGCGTGCTGGGCTTGTGCGCCATCGCTGTCTCGTCGGACGGCAAGCTGGTCCGCGGGCTGTTGGCCGCATCGCTCGGCCTGATGCTTGCGTTTGTCGGCTACGACAACGTCGGCGGCGGCGTGCGCTTCACGGCGGGCATCGACTATCTGTGGGACGGTATTCCGTTGATACCGGCATTGATTGGCTTGTTTGCGATTGCGCAGATTCTGTCTTTGTGTGTGTCCGGCGGTTCGATCGCCGAGGATCCGACTGCTGTCGAGGTCAACCGCGTCAGCGACGGTGTCGTTGCCGTATTCCGATACTTCCCGACCGTGCTGCGTGGCTCGGCGATCGGCGCGGTCGTCGGCGCGATACCTGCGGTCGGCGGCACGGTAGCGGCGTTTCTGGCGTATTCGGTGGCGGCGCAGACGTCCAAGGATCCGGAGTCGTTCGGCAAGGGCAACATCGAAGGCGTGATCGCGCCGGAGGCCGCCAACAACGCGCGTGAGGGCGGCGCATTGATTCCGACGCTCGCATTCGGCATTCCGGGCAGCGCCGAGATGGCCGTATTTCTCGGGCTGTTGATCTTGCACGGCTTGCAGCCGGGGCCGACGTTGTTGATCAACCATCTCGATGTCGTCGCCTCGCTGCTGCTATCGATCGCGTTGGCGTGCGTTGTCGCCTCGCTCGTATGCATCGCCGTCGCAAGAAGACTCGCGTTGATGACGTTGATCGACGTCAACTGGCTCGTGCCGGCGATACTTGCGGTATCGACCGTCGGCGCTTTTGCGCTGCGCGGCAACCTCATCGATGCAATCGTGACGATCGTGTTCGGCTTCGTCGGCTATGCGATGCTGCGGCTCGACTATCCGCGATTGCCGCTTGTTATTGCGCTCTTTCTCGGTCAAGTCGTCGAGATTAATTTTCGCCAGTCGCTGATGATTGCGGCCGGCGACTGGACGATCTTCCTGTCGCGGGGATTGTCGTTGACGTTGTTACTACTGATCGTGCTCAGCATAGCAGTGCCGTTCGTGCGTTTTTTGATGCGTCGAGGCCGCCGCGGCCGGCGCGCAATCGCGGAGTCGGTCGTTCCGGGTGGCTCGGTGCCTTCTGTCGTGCTCGCGGTTGTCGCGGTGATCTACGTTGCAGTCTCGTATCGCTACGATGCTGCGTCTCAGATGCTGCCGTGGCTTGCCGGGAGTCTTGCGTTAGCGCTTGCCATAGCCGATGTTTTGGTACAGCGGAAGCGGGCGCGCTCGGTGATACCCTCGGGAACGTCGTCGTTCCACAACGAGTTGACTGCTTTTACGTGGATCGGCGTTTTTTTGCCGCTCGTTGTCGTCTTCGGCTTCTATGCTGCGGTGTTGCTATACGTATTCAGCTATTTGCGACTCCATGCCGGCAAAGGTGCCGTCGGCGCGATCATGGCTGCGGGACTGTTGACGGTCTTTCTGTTCGCAGTTTTCGATGTATTGATGGGCTACGACATCTATCGCGGCGTGCTGGGCGGTCTGTCGTAATGAGTCCTTCCCGGAAACGAGCGCGATAGCTATGCGAACGCCAATTACCGTGTCAGCAAAGGGTATGCAGGTTGCGCTCGTGCTTGCGGTCAGCCTCGTCATCGGCGTGCTACCGCGCCTCGGGTCGGAAGCCGCGCAATGGCCTAGCGGCGACATCGAGCTGATCGTGCCGTCGGGACCTGGCGGCGGCTTCGACACATATTCACGCGTGCTGGCGCGAGCGATGGAAGCGCAGCTCGAGGTCCGCGTCGTGCCGAGAAATGTGCCGGGCGGCGATGGCCGCCGTGGTGCGACAATGGCGTTTGATGCGCCGCCCGATGGGCGAACATTCGCGATATTCAATCTGCCGGGCGTCATGGAGCCTGAGATCGTCGGCGAGGACGCCGGCTACGCGATCGACGACGTCGACTGGATCGGCGCGATGGCGTTCGGCCAGTACATCGCCGTAGCGGCTGCAGATGCGCCGTTCGACACGATAGAAGATCTGCGCCGGACGGGCCGGCCTATCTCGTTTACGGCGTACGGCTCGTCGGGTATCGCCGCGAACAAGGTTTTGTGCGCCGAAGTCGCGCTCGATTGCCAAATCATCACGGGCTACCCGAGCAACAACGAGGCGCTCGTCGGCGTCGTGCGCGGCGATGCCGATGCGTCGGTGCTGCCGATCTCGACGGCCATATCGTTCAACAGGAACGGCGATCTCAAAGGCATCCTGCTGATGACCGAGCGCGAGATCCCGGAGTTTGCTGCGACGCAAACGGCGACGGCAGCAGGTTACCCGGCGCTCAACGAGCTCGGCTTGCTGCGTGCGTTCGGCTTGCCGCCCGGCGTGCCTAGCGATACGCGATCGCAGTTCGTGCGCGTCTTCGATGCGGCGATCGCTGACGACGCGGTTGCCGACTGGGCTGCATCATCCGGTGCGGAGTTCTTGCCGATGAACGCCGCCGCGCTGCGCGCGCGCATCGATTCGCAGCGCGCGCTGTTGACGCGCTACCGCGACGTCATCGCAGCCGGGCCGTAGTGTTCTCTGAACGACGAGCTGCCCCGAGCTCAAGTCGTGGCGATGATCTCCATCGCTTCGCCGAACAGCTCATCGTACGTCAGCTGCCGCGACGTCAGCTTCTGCGATGCCGCGTACTGCAGTAGCGCCTCGACTGATGGCCGCATTGCGTCGTAGCCGAACGGGTGCAGCGCCAGCTGAGATTCGTTGAACGCATCGGCGCGCATCGCGCCGAACGTTCGATAGATCTTGCGGACGAGATTCGGACGCTGCCCGGCAAACGCACGCGTGACGGCGACGACGTGGTTGATCGGCACGATGCCGGAACGCTCAAAGCTTGCTCGGGCGATGGTATCGGGATCGGGGATCACCGGTTTAACCCAGGGCTCGGTTGGCATGTCGTTGCCGAAGATCGCGGCCGCGACGTCGCCGCGCTCGAGCAGCTCGGCGGGGCCGGCGCCATTCGGATCGCGCAGCACGTTCGGCGGCTCGACGGCTGCGGCGACGTGCGGTGGCTCCTGCGTGACCCATGTGATCGAGTCGCTGGGCACGTCGAACTCCCGCTCGAGTATCGTCCGCACCCAGGCGCCGGTCGTCTGGCTGAATGCGCGCACGGCGACACGCTTGCCTATAAGGTCGTTGGGCTCCAGATCGGTGAAGTTCGCGTTCTGCACGATGCACTTGTGCTGGAAGCGTGCGGCGACGGTGACGGGTAGGGCGACAATCGGCTTGCCGTGATCGCTGGCTTGCAGCGCCGTGACGATCGCGAGCTCGCTGACGTCGAAGGCCTGCTCCATGACCATCGGCCGGAATGCGCGATGGATCGGCCGGACGTCGTTGCGCTCGATGTCGATGGCAGGATCCGGCTCGAGCATGCCGAGCACGAGCGCGCACAGCGGCGTGCCGCCGAGCGCGATGCGTACCGGGTTGTCGCTCGCAGGCTCGGTCATGCGTCGGCGAGCGCTGGGTAGAGCTTTAGTGCTGTGCCGCGCATGATCATGTCGCGATCTTTCGCGTCGAGCGGCGCGAGTGCATCGAGCGCGCGCTCGACGAGCTCGGGCAGCGGTTTGCCGGCAGCCGGGAAGTTCGAGCCCCACGCGATGCGGTCGGCGCCGTAGGTCGACAGCAGCTTGTCGAGGAAGTCGGCCAGCGTCGATTGACCTTTGTCGGCCGCTTCGATATTGCGCAGCGTGAGTTTCAGGTTCACGTTTGGGTACCACGCGAGGGCCCAGAGGTCGGCAGCGAGCTCGTAGGGCGGGCCGTCGTCGAACACCGAGCGGGCGAGATGGTCGATCAGGATCGTCGTTTCGGGAAATTGCTCGAGCACGTTCGCAAGCAGCTTCAGCCCCGGCGGGCGCATCTGCATGCAGACGGGCAGGCCGGTTTCGACTGCGTGCGCCCACATCGGCTGCGTGTGCGGGTCGTCGAGCCAGTCCGCTTGACCTGCGATCGTGCTGCCGGCTGTGAACAGCCTGAGGCCCGTGAGGTTCTTGGCGCGCCAATACTCGATTTTTTCGATCGCATCGGGCGCGAGCACGTCGACGGCAAAAACGCCTGTGAAGCGGTCCGGATGTGCAGCGACTGCGTCGGCCAAGTAGCTGTTGTCGTAGCCGTACGCCGTCGAGGCTTGGACGACGACGGCTTTCGCGATCCCGGCCTCGTCCATCGCGGCGATCAGCTCGTCGTGCGTCAGCGTATGTCCCTGCGACCAGCTCGACTGCACACCGCCGATCGGCTGCAGCGGATAGCGATCGGTATCCGGCGATATGACGTGAGGGTGCGTGTCGATGATGTCGGTCATGCAGGGGATGCGCTTAAAGACGGCGTCTCGTGGCTTGTGGAGTTTACAGTTAGTCTGACGGCACGAGCCGCTCGAGTTCCTCGAACCAGTTCAATACGATCACGATGCGCGCCTGCGAGTCCGACTCATTGGCTCGCTTCATCGTAAGGAACCGACTGCCGTCGGCAGAGATGTCATAGGATCGACCGCCTTGAAACCCGACCAGCATGCCCTCGAGTATGAGCTCGGCGTTTCCGGGTGTGAACGATGCACCGGTTTCGACGGGCACGGCGAACAGCGAGTCGTCGCTGCGAAAGAAGAGCTCCGTGCCGTCGGGCGACCACATTGGTTCGGATCCGCCCGCCGTCGATACTTGCCAGCGCCCGCCGCGCTCGATGTCGGGAAACGGCCGGACGTACACCTCTGCTTGCCCCGATTCGTCAGAGATGTAGGCGAGCCAGCGGCCGTCGGAGGATAGTGCCGGCTGGGTT
>JAHEEN010000011.1 GCA_024640685.1 Rhodospirillaceae bacterium | reverse complement strand
CACCCGGAGTATCGAGCACGGTCTGCCACTTGATGCCGGTCGGGAATGCTGCGCCGCCACGACCGCGCAGACCCGACTCCTTGACCGCGTCGACGATGGCCTGCCCGTCGAGCGCAAGCGCAGCCTCGAGCCCCGCATAGCCTTCGTTGGCTCGATAGTCGCCCAAAGACAATGGATCGATGCGGCCGACGCGTGCGAACGTCAACCTGTCCTGTGCCGCGAGATACGGAATCGACTCCGTTGGACCGAGACGTTTCGGATGCTCTGCGCCTGCAACGAATCCGGCCGCAAACAGACCCTCGACGTCGTTCTCCGTGATTGGGCCATACGCGATGCGCTCACCCCCGACGTCCACCTCGACGAGCGGCTCGAGCCAATACAGACCCAACGAGCCGTTGCGCACGATGTCGATGTCGATACGACGGTTGCCGGCTTCAGACTCAATCGCGGCCGCGACGGCATCGGCACCGACCGAGCGAGCGGTCGTATCGCTAGGAACGAAGATTCTTACAGTCTCAGTCATCGCGCATCACTCACTGTCTAGCAGCGCGTCGAGCTTCTCAGCCGTGACGCGACCATGCACCGCTTCGTCGATCATGACCGCGGGCGAGCATGCGCAGTTGCCGAGACAGTAAATCGGCTCGAGGCTGAATCGACCGTCGTCGGTCGTGCCATGGAAGTCGACGCCAAGCCGTTGTTTGACGTGCGCCTCGAGCTCACGCGCGCCCATCGCCTGGCAGGCTTCGGCGCGACAGACGTAGATCGTGTGCTGGCCCGGAGGCGTGCGACGAAACAGGTGATAGAACGTCAGCACGCCGTGTACCTCGGCGCGCGACAGATTGAGGACACGGGAGACAATCGGCACGGCCTCGTCGGGGACGTAACCGAGCTCGTCCTGAATCGCGTGCAGGATCGGCAAAAGCGCACCCGGAAGTTCCGCGCGGGCGCGCGCAATGGCCTCTATCGCGGCGCTGGGTGCGTCTGCGGCAGGTGCGCTCGTCATTGCAAGAAATCTCCCGGGCCTTTAGAAACGCGCCAATTGTAACCTCTGCCGTAAAGACCCGCGCCCCATGGCCGCCAAATGCCTCAACGGCCCGCCGGATTCGGAAACAGTCCCTGTTCGTCCTCGCCTTCGCGCGGCGACAGGCACCGATAGTCCTTCTCGACGAGCAGCTGCAGCGTACCGGAGCCGATCTGACACTCGGCGCTGAGCGCGACCTCGGCCGGATCGGCCCACGCGGCTATCGCGTCTTTTGGAAACCGCACAGTCACTGTGCCATTGGTATACGCGGCGTCGGGTACCGACGACGACGTGCTTTCTAGCCTATAGGCTAGAACGCTGCCGCCCGGAAATTCGACGCGCTCCTCGACGACACCGTACTCGAGCAGCTTCGCAACATCGGGTTGCGCAAGCCGCAGTCGAATGGAGTTTTCGCGAGTTCGCAGCTTCATGGGTCGTGGGCCGAGACTTTGGGACACGGCTATTTTACCCGACGGCTCGTCCATCGGACCTACGCCCGTATCGCGCCAGGGGCGTATTCGCCGCTGACGCGAGGGCCAGAAATAGGTGCTGGGCCCGCGTTCGCTCTATAATGCGTCCGTTCACCGATAATATTACGTCCCCGCGTTCGCCTCGACCGCGAATGTAGGCGGCTGGATCGATTGCCTATGCACAACCCGATCGGCATCAGCGGCTTCAGTGCTTACTTTCCGCCGTACCGCGTCGATCTAGCCGACTGGTGTCAGTGGACAGGCGCCGCCTGGGACAAGACCAGCACGGTCATCGGCCGCAGCTTCCGGATGCGCGGGCCGGACGAGAGCGTCTACACGATGGCCGGCAACGCAGTCATGCGCTTGATCGAGCAGTATGACGTCGATCCGGCGCGCGTCGGGTTTCTGGGACTCGGCACCGAATCGAGCACCGACAACTCCGCCGGCGCAATCATCGTCAAGGGCATGCTCGATGAGGGATTGACGGCCAAGGGCCTGCCGCGCATATCGCGAAACTGCGAGGTACCGGAACTCAAGCATGCATGCCTGGGCGGCATCTACGCGCTCAAGCAAGGCCTCAGATACCTCGCGCTGGAGCGAAAAGACACGTGCGCGATCGTCGTCAGCGCCGATATCGCCGAGTACGCGCGCGGCAGCACCGGCGAGCCGACGCAAGGCGCGGGCGCCGTCGCGATGCTGCTCGAGCGGGACCCCGCCCTGCTAGAGGTCGATCTGCCGAATATCGGCAGCGCATCCGACTACCGCGCAGTCGACTTTCGCAAGCCCGTCATGCGCAACCTGATCCGTGGCACGCTGAACTGCCATTTCCAGGATTTGCCCGTTTTCAACGGCAAGTACTCGACGACGTGCTATCTCGATCAGACGCTGCATGCGCTCGATGACATGTTGCAGCGGATGAACCGTCAGCCGGCCGACTACTACGACAGCCTCGCCGCAGTATTCATGCATCGGCCTTACCATCGCATGCCGCTGACGTCGTTCGCGCTGAGCTACTTGGTCGGGCTTGCGAAAAATGGCGAAGCGGGACGTGAAGAGCTCGCTGCGCATTGCCGCGCAGCACGCACAGACGTCGAGCAAGTGCTTGCGGAGATGCGGCTAAAGCCAGACCTACGAGAACTCGTTCGCACAGGCAGCATAGAGACGGACGTCTATCCGCTCAGTATCGCGCTTGCTAAAGAGTTCAGAAACAGCTCTAAGTTCAACGCGCTCGTCGCCGACAAGCTGTCGCTAGGCGCCGATGTCATGAAGGACATCGGCAATGTTTACTGCGCAGCGTTGCCGGCATGGATGGCGGCCGGTCTCGACGACGCGTTTTCGCAGGAGATCGACATCGCAAGCCGCGAGGTACTGGCGGTCGGTTACGGCAGTGGCGATGCGGCCGAGGCGATCCCGATGCGCGTGGCGGAGCGCTGGGCCGAAGCGGCCAGCAGCATCGCGTTCCGAAACACGCTCGAGCCGTATCAGTCGCTGACCCGAGCACAGTACGAAACGCTTCATGACACGGGTAACGCCCCCGACTTGCTGGCGCCGAACTCAGGCTTCATCGTCAGCGACGTCGGCCGTAGCGCAACGCCCGGGATTCACGACGAGGGTATCGAGTACTACCGCTTCCTGACCTGAACGCCGGCGTATGCTCGTCGCGGCATCAGTCCGCGAGCAGATCGTCGAGAAAGCGCGACCTCAGCTCCGCCCACTCGAGCTTCAGCCACGGCGTAAAGCTCTCCGGCGCATCGACGAGCGCCGCGTCGAGATCGGCAACGCCGACGTAGCGCCACTCGGCGATCTCATTGACGTTGACCGTCGGCTCATCGTCGCAGCGACCTGCATAGACCCAGCAGAACTCGCGCTCCGAGCCACGATCTTCGTACGGCGCGTGATACTTGAACTTATAGAGGAACTGCAACTGGCAATTTAGGCCGAGTTCCTCGTCGAGACGCCGCTCGGTCGCAACTTCCATCGTCTCACCGACGCGCGGATGCGAGCAGCACGTATTCGACCAGTACATCGGCCACAGCGGCTTATCCGCACTACGCCGCTGCAACAGCAGTTCGCCAGCGCTGTTGAAGACGAAAATCGAGAATGCCCGGTGCAACGTGCCCTCGCCGACGTGACACGCGTGCTTGCTGGCAGCACCAATCTCACGATCCGAATCGTCGACCAGAATCAACGACTCCGCCGGACTCGAGACAACCGCGCTATTTTCCATCGTGCCCACCGTCAAGCGTGACGCCGAGCGCTTGATACCCCTGGGCTCTGATTGCATCGGCGACTTCGGTCGCGTTGCCGTCGCACAGCGCGATCATCGAGCCTCCGCCTCCGCCTCCGGTAAGCTTCGCACCCAACGCCCCTGCCTCGCGTGCGACCGAGATCAGCCGCTCGAGCTCCGGCGTCGAGACGCCCAACGCATTCAGCATGCCTTGGCAGATGTTCATGAAGCCGCCGAGCGCGATGAGGTCGTGATCTTGGATGGCCTGCACGCTGCGCAGCACGAGCCCATCGATCTGATCGAAAATGCGCTCATAGAGCTTTGGATCGCGCTGCCAAGCATCGCCGACGCTCGCGACGGTGCTGGCTGTCAGGCCCTCGGTTCCGGTCATCCCGATGACGATGTCGATTGGACGGCTGATGTTGAGCAGCTCGATGAGCGGCGGCGTCCCGGTCCTGAAGATCAGCGGCTTGCCATAGCACGCAACCGTGTTGTCGATGCCGCTCGGATTGCCATGCGCGCGCTTCTCCGACTCGAATGCGAACCGGTTGACCTGCTCGTCGGCCAGGCCGAGGCGAAAGTGAGCATCCAATGCTCGCACGATCGCGACCGCCATCGCAGCCGAGCCGCCGAGCCCCATGCCACGCGGCACGTCCGGAAACACCTCGATCCGCATCGCGCGGCCCTTGAGGCCGAGCTCGTCGAGAATCGCACCGGCTGCGCGCTCGAACGAGCGGCGATCGGCCGGATTCTCGGCAAGCTGGTACTCGACGCCCCAGCGCGGAATCATGATGTGGATTCCGCTGTCGCAATCCTCGATACGCGCGCGAATCGCAAACGGAATCGGCGCGGCAATCGCGTGGCGACCGTAGACGACGGCGTGCTCGCCAAGCAAGACGACCTTGCCGTAACCGACACTCATATCGCTCGTATCGAGCGCAGTGGCGGCAGTATCGGTACTGCCTTCGTCTGCGGTCAGCTCGGCGACGATCTCGCGTGCCTTCCAGACCTTGATCTCACCGCTCTGAATCAGCCGGTCCACGGCGTCGTCGAACACCGCCTCGGGCGCCCCGGCGGCCGTGACGACGCTACGCGCATGCAGCGTCATGTGGCCTTTTTGAATGCCTTCGGTCGCAAGCGCTCGAATGGCTGCGAAGTTCTGTGCCAGTCCTGCTGCAGCCATGATCTCGGCGAGATCCGTCGCACGCTCGACATCGAGCAGCTTCATGTTCAGTGCGACCGTGGGGTTCGACGCCTGCTGCGCACCGACGATACCGACTTTGACGGGCATCTCGAGAAACCCGCACAAGTTGCCATCGGCATCCGCGGTCCACGTCGTCAGAGACGTATAACGCCCGCCGCGCGCCGCATACGCGTGCGCGCCGGCCTCCAGTGCGCGCCAGTCGTTGCCCGTCGCAATCGCGATCGGATCGATCGCATTCATGATGCCTTTGTTGTGCGTGGCCGCTCGATACGGGTCGACCGCGGCGAACTCCGCTGCGAGCATGATGCCGTCACGCGCCTGCTCCCCTGTGTAACCGCGTCCGGCAAGAGCGTCGACCGGAATGCGGCAACGCGCTCGGACCAACGCACGATCGGTCAGGTTCGACAGAATTCGCAGAAAGACTTGGCCGCCCGTCAACGATTCGATTAGTGGCGCGACGCCTTCGCACATGCCGTTAACCAGATTGGCTCCCATCGCGTTGCGTGTATCGACGAGCAAGTGCACGACGAGCATAGACGCCGCGCGTGAGGGCAACGGATGCACGATCAGCTCGAGATCCTTCGCGCCACCGCCGCGTGCGACCATGTTCGGGTGGAAGCTGTTCGCGAGATTGAGGATCTCGCGAGCATTGGCGCGCAGCGCTTGCTTTGCGCGCTCTAGGTCGGGGACTTCGACGACCTGAACCTGCCCGATCAGCACCGGATCGGACGCCTCGGCCTCGAAGCCGCCGTGCTCGCCGACGAGCTTCGATGCCGAGCTCATCGCCGCGACGACCGATGGCTCCTCGATCGCCATAGGCACGATATAGTGCTTGGAATTGACACACATGTTCATGCCTAGACCGAGCGGCAAGCCGAAGACGCCGACGACGTTCTCGATCATCTTATCGGCCGACTCGAGATCGAGCGTATGGGCGCCGGTCGCGAGCGCGTTGAGCTCCTCGGGACCCAGCAATTGGCGTTTACCGACGGCCTTCAAGCGCTCTTCGATGCTGAGCTTGTAGAATTCCGGGATCCTCATTCGCCGTCGCCTGTTGTCGGATTGCCGTGGACCTGCAGCCCGCCTCGGTCGAGCTCGAGCGACAGCGCTTTGCAGCCGCGCGGAAGCGCCGCTTCGAACGCAGCCAGGTCCGGTAAAGACTCCGACAGCGCGAGGCCGATGTCACCACCGCCGGCGCCACTGACCTTGTAGACGACACCGCTACGGCGCGCAACGGCAGCGATCGCGCGGTGCTCGTCGGTCATGATGTCTGCATGCATCGCCTGTCCTAGCTCGCCAAGGGCCACGGAATAGTGCTCGATCGCGGCCAAGAAATCGCTCGCCGCGTTGGCTTGAGCCGCCGCGACCCCGGTCTCGGCGATCGCGGCGAGGCGTTCGAGCCGCAGCAGCGCCGCCTGCGGCTCCGCGGCACGCCACGCGTCGAAGCGCCGGACGAGATCGGGCGTCGATGCCGCCCGCCCCGTCGAGATCGCCACGAATGCTACACCGTCCGGCAATCGACCTGAACCGATCGTCGGCCCCGCGGATCGATTGCGACGATAGCAAATCATGCCACCGGCTCGGCTCGCGGCGACATCGAGACCGCTACCGCCGCCCTGGCCCGCCGCATGCAACGTAATGAGCTCGGATGCGTCAGGCAGCCGTGCGCCGTTGAAAGCCTGCCATGCGCCCGACCACGCACACAGTGCCGCTGCGCTGGAGCCGAGCCCGAGTTTGCCGCCGTCCGCGAACAACTGCCTGCTGTCTAGGTTACCAGTCCAAACGCCGGCAGCGCGTGCCGGCCAGTGCGTGTTCACGAGATCGACGAGCGCGGCACCGCTGCGCTCGCCCGGCGCAAATGCTGTCGTTGTCGAGACGTCCGTATGCGTTGTTAGCGTGCAGTCGGCAGCCGCAGACCCGTCGATCGTCGCAACGGCATACCGATCGACGGCCATGACCAAGGCCTGAGCACCAGTCAACACAGCATATTCGCCGAGCACGACGAGCTTGCCGGGTGCTCGCGCGACGACTGTCATTCGCTCAGCAGATCTCGACGCCGGCGCCGAGCCCCGTCTCAATGACGTCGACGACTCCGGGAATCTCGCGCAATACGTCAGCAACGGTCGCAGCGTCTTCCGTCACGCAGACAGCCTTGACCTGCGGTCCTGCGTCGATCGTAAAAAAGACGCCGACGCCATCGTTGCGCAGCGCTCTGACCGCATCGATACACGCAATCGTCGCTGAGTTCCAGTAGATGATCGGCGGTGAGCTCGACATCGCAAGCGCGTGCATCTTCAGGCAACTGCTTTCGGCGATCGCGCCGAGCGCAGCGACATTGCGATCGCCGATTGCAGACTTGGCTGAGTCGATATCGGCCGCGCTCGTCGCCAACCATGCAGGATAGTAAGGCGAAGTCGCAGCAGTCACGCCCATTGCGGCGGTCGACCCTACGCGCTTGCGATCGCGCGACGTGATCGCAATGACGACGCGCAACGGCCAGGCCGCAGCCTCGAGCAACGGCTCGGCGAAACTGTCACTGCCGTCGTCGCGCGAGCCGGCATGCATCTCGACGTAACCGCCGAATATCGAGCGCGCCGCAGATCCCGAGCCACGGCGCGCGAGAATACTGAGCGCCTGCGGCGATATCGATAGATCCAGCGCCGCGGCGCCCGCCGCCACGAGCGCCGCGAACCCCGATGCCGACGATGCGAGTCCGGCACCAGTTGGGAAATTGTTGCGGCTGACGACACGCACTCGCGTCGCTATGCCGGCGCTTTCGCGCAACAGGTCGACGCAGGCCGTGACACGCTCCAACGCAGCGGCATCGGCCTGACCGTCTAGAGTCAGCGTGTCACACTCCAACGTAGGCTCGAACTCGACCGACGTTTCGGAATGGAGACTATCGAGCGTGATTGACAGCGACCCTACGGCGGGCACGTTGAGCCCGGCGTCCGCCTTTCCCCAATACTTCACGAGCGCTATGTTCGCTCGCGCTCGAGCAGTGGCTCTCATGCGCGGAGGGTCTCACGCATTGGACGAATCGACACCGCTGAACCCCGTTTCTAATCGAGTTGCCCGTGCAACAACTCGGAGCCGAACGCCGGAAAGGCTCGCTCGGTAACCAACGGCAGCCCGACGCTAGACAAGCCGAACACCCCTCGCAGTAGCCGGTCGCGCTCGTGAATTCTATCGATCGTCCGAACGGCGATGCCGGCCGTTCGTCGAGAGATCTTGATACGCACGCCAATTTCGCGATCGCATTGCCGCCGAACCTTGCGCAGTGTCAGCACGGCGAGACCGATGGCCCACAAGCAGAAACGTCGCAGCCCAGGCTCCTGCCTCGGAATCAACAATGCGTAATCGACGGCGTTGCGCAAATGTCGATGCGTAATGCCGATCAAGCGTTCGATGCCTTCGCGATACGCGCGCGTCGAGTACAAGTCCTCGAGCTTTGCAAGATCGAAGCCTGCGCCGAATACGCAGCGTGGCAACCAGCATGTGCTCGTCGTTCGGTCCTCCCAGACGTCCTTGAGGATATTCGTCATTTGCAAGCCCTGTCCGAACGAAGGCGCAAGTCGCATCAGCTCGTGTCGCAGCGGTGCGACGGCGGAACGATGCGCGCAGAAGAGCTCGGTCAACATCTCACCGACGACGCCTGCGACGACATAGCAATAAGCCGACATCGCGTCCATGTCCACGAGCCCACTCAAACTGCGCTGGCGCAGGAACACTGGCATGCCACGACACATTTCGTCGAGACAACGGAGAATCGCCCCGCGATCTCGCTCCGCGAACGACTGCGTAATCCGCACGACACGGTCGATGTTCTCGACGAGCTGCCGCTCCGCATCCGGCGTGCGGGCCGAAAGCAGCGGCGCGAGATCCGCCGCGAGCTGACAAGCATTGGCGTCGCCTTGCACGACAGCGGTCAGTCGGGCATGAAACGCCGACTTCTGCTCGCTGGCGAGCGCCGCGTCGTCTTCGATCGTGTCGGCGAGACGGCACAGAAGATAAGCGTTGGCCACGGTATCGGCGAGCCCACCCGGCAGCACCGGAATCGTCAGCGCAAACGTTCGCGAAACGTGCGGCAGGATCGCGGCTTGGAACTCGAAATCGGCCTTCAAGTCGCCACGGTCTCGGTGCATATGGGCTGTCCCAGCGCGACGCGATGCACGTGGGATCGGTGTTAGGATGGGTCATCATGATAGCACGCGAGAATCGGCGAAAATTTTCCGATCGCGTCGAGCCGTATCGGGCGCGCGTCGAGACGAAACTCGCGACCGAGCTGCGCGACCGACGCGCGATACCGCCCCGTCTCGTCGATGCGATCGAGTACTCGGTACTCGGTCCCGGCAAACGCATTCGACCGTTGTTGTGTTATGCAACCGGGGAGATGTTCGACGTTGCGCTAGAGCCCCTCGATGCAATTGCTGCTGCAGTCGAGCTCGTGCATGCGTACTCACTCGTTCACGACGATCTGCCAGCAATGGACGACGACGATCTGCGTCGCGGGCGACCGACAACGCACCGCGCATTCGACGAGGCCACAGCGATACTTGCAGGCGACGGTCTGCAGGCGCTCGCGTTCGAGCTTCTGTGCGGCGACGAAGCGTTAGGCGCTGACCCAGTCGCGCAGATGCGAGTCATCAAGTGGCTCGCGCGGGCGTCCGGTCCTGCCGGCATGGTCGGCGGGCAGATGCTCGACTTGCAAGCCGAAGGACAGACCCTCGACGAACCGCGCATCGAGGATATCCATAGGCGCAAGACCGGCGAACTAATCTGTGCGTCGATCATGATGCCGGCCGAGCTCGCAGCAACCAGCGAACGAGATCGTGCGTCGCTCGAGCAAATCGCACGCGACATCGGCCTGATGTTCCAAATCCGCGACGATCTTCTGGAGGTCGATCACGACACGGCGACGCTTGGGAAGAGCGCGCAATCCGATGCCGAAAACGATAAGTCGACGTACCCGTCGCTGCTCGGCGTCCAAGCCGCGCGTGAGCGCGCGGAGGCACTTCACAGCGCCGTGCTGGACGGGCTCAACGCAATCGGCCGCGATGCAACCGGACTCGAGTGGATCGCCAACTTCGTCCATGGCCGCGGCTACTGAGCGACGCTCAAGCTCGCGCAAGCCCTGCAGACGACCCGCCTGCGAGCACAAACAATCTGGGATAAGATCGCAGCCACGAGAGAACATGAGATCGATGCGAGGAGCACGATGATCAAATCCTTCGTCTTGATGTCGGCCGCCGCATGCGCGCTGACACTGTCTGCCAGCGCTGCGGCCCAAGGCGCGCCAGAGTCGCACATGACGTTTTTCGTCACCAGCGAGCCGATCGGCGACGGCGGCAATCTCGGTGGTCTTGCAGGCGCCGACGCGCACTGCCAGCGGCTCGCTACGAACGTCGGCGCCGGACACCGCACGTGGCATGCCTACCTGAGCACTCAGGCACGCCCCGGTCGCCCGGCGATCAATGCCCGCGACCGGATTGGCGCGGGCCCGTGGCACAACGTCAACGGCGAGATGATCGCGCGCGACGTTGCGCATCTGCACGGCGACACGATCGAGCAAGCGCGTATCGGCAATAACCTGACGAAACAGACGGCGCTGACCGAGAAAGGCCAGATCGTGCCGGGTCTAGGCGATTTTCCGAGCCCTCATTCGCGTGATTGGGACTACGCGAAGAGCACGCCGTATAGCAATCGCCACGAGATCCTGACCGGCTCGCAGCCCGACGGCACGGCGTTTCCGCCCGATATCGACTACACCTGCGACAACTACACGAGCAATGCCGACCCCGAGGAAAGCGCGCCACGCCAGTACGGCGGCGAAGGGCGGCCCAACGTCCAGATCGGCTTTACCGATCGGATGGGCGGTGGCAATGGCTCGTGGAACTCGTCCCATGGCACCCGCGGCTGCAGTCAGTACGCGCTCGTGCTGACGCATGGCATCGGCCAGCTCTATTGCTTTGCAATCGACTGAGGGCCGGCCGCGATGACTAAACTGACGATCCCCGTAGTCGCGTTCGCAGCGGTAATCGCGTTCACACAGCCGGTGTTAGCGCAGAACAACAACGAGGCGCCGATGACGTTCTTCGTCACCAGCGAGCCGATCGGTGACGGCGGTAACCTCGGCGGCCTCGAAGGCGCCGATGCCCATTGTCGACGTTTGGCCGCAGCTGCTGGCGAAGGCCAGCGTACGTGGCGCGCTTATCTGAGCACGCAGTCGCGGCCGGGTCAGCCGGGCGTCAGCGCGCGCGACAGGATTGGCGACGGACCATGGTACTCGGCCGTCAGACGCAGTGACCGACCGCTGATCAAATCGGAGATTCACGGCGATACGCTGCTCGAGGCGCAGCGCGGCAGCAACATGTTCAAGCTTTACACGCTGACCGAGAAAGGCGAGATGATCAACGGCGTCGGCGATCCGCTGCCGATGCGCCACGATATCTTGACCGGCACGCAACCCGACGGCACGGCGTTCCCACCTGGTGAGGATCGGACTTGCAATAACTGGACGAGCAACGGCGAAGGCGCTGCGCAGGCCGGCCATTCCGATCGTGCCGGCAACGGCAACACGTCGTGGAACTCCTCACATGCGACCGACGGCTGCAGCCAAGCGACGCTGCAGAGCTGGGGCGGCGTGGGTCTGTTCTATTGCTTCGCGATCGACTGAGCGAGATCGCTGACTGGTCTATCGAGCGAGGCTCACTGCGGTAACGCGCATCCCGACGGCTCGACGTTGCACCGCGGCTGCGGCGCCACGTGCACGTAGGACGGTGTGTTTTCGCCTGCCGCCGTATCGATCGCATCGATGATCGCCGCGTCGATGTAACGGCCGATCTTGACCGTTCTGTGCTCCTCGTAAAACCACCGCTTCGCGAGGTGCAAGCCAATGATGACGGTGCGACCGTTGGCGGCAGCGAGTATCGGCGACCCCGAGTGGCCGTACCACGAGCGGCATGAGTGCGAGAACAAGCCGCGCTCGATCTCCCGCTGCCGAAGCCCGTCGTTGAGCAGCACGCAATCGTGCTCCTCGGCGAGAGTCATCAAAGGTAGCCGTAGCAACGTGTCGCTATCCTCTAGCGATCGGCGCTCGACGACGAACGGCGCCGCGACCGGAAGCCGCGCTTGGTTTCCGCGCATGCGCCGAAACGTCGCGAGCACGGCCCAGTCGTCGACCATGCCGCGACCGCCGTCCGCGGGGCGCCACATGCCACGCAGTGGGTAGCGCCGCCCGTCGGCGTCGAGGACGGCACAATACTCCTTGACGGTTTCGAGATCCCTAGGCAGTCCGTGGCCAGCCGTCAGGATGACGTCATAACGAGATTCACCCTCGAGATCGACGACGGCGCCGCGAAAAACCTGGCGGTAACCGGACTCGCTCGTGCATTGCACGCGGACGAGCCCGATCTCGCCGCCCGGCAGCGGCTCATCGTCCGCGGCAGCGGCGTCGCCAGCGGCGTACGCGCCTAAACCAGCAGCGACTACACGCACGAGCGACCCGGCACGAGACCCGAGGAGTCGCACGCCGGATCGGCCCAACGGGCGCTCAGCGATTGCCGCTGTAGAGCCCGATGTCGGGATTGCCTTCGCCGCTGCAGCTGATGTCGCCATATCGAGCGAATTTTTGCACACGTTGGCCGCTGTCGACCTCGCCCGTGTAGACATTTCCGTCGGTATCTACGGCCAGCGTGTGAATCCAGTGAAACTCGCCGATCTGGCGGCCCGCTCGGCCGATCCGATCGAGCTCGTGGGCGTTGGCGCGGTTGATGATGTAAAACGTACCGTTCGCCAGATCGCCGACGTACAGGCACGTCTGACCGGGATCTGTCGACAATGTCGCCGTCACCGCCGTGCCATTCGCATAGCTCTGCGGCGCGACGTGAATATCGCGCACGAAGCCGCATTTGCCCGGCTCGGCATTCGGATTCGAGCAAGTCCCGCCGACCGCGTCGAGATCGAAGACCTGAATGCGGTTATTGCCGCGGTCACACGCGTACAGATAACCGTCGTCGCTGATGATCGCGCAATGCAACGGGCTGCGGAAGAACATCGGCGTCATGTTGCCTCTGGAATAGTCGCCGGCCCACGGCCCGGAGTCGTAAGGGTCGACGTTACCGCCATCGAGATCGTCGACCGGATTTTGCCCATAGGCGCCGAAATGGCCGACGTATTGGCCGGTCTCGGTATCGATGATCAGGATTCGGCGATTGCCGTAGCCATCGGCGATGTACATCCTGTTGTTCTCCGAGTCCACGCTCATATCGGCCACGAGATACGGCTGCGGCGTACCGTTCGGCCCGCCGTCGATATTCTCGCTGTCCGGTCCTTCTCGACCGGCATGACCGATCTGGTAAATGAACTCACCGCTTGCCGTGAATTTCAGGATATGGGAATCGTCGCCGTAGGTTGCCGCAAACGGAAATTGGCCCGTCCAGTTCGTGCCGTTACCGGAGATATAGACGTTGTCGTCGTCGTCGACGGCAATGCCGTGCTCACGGCCGGGCCAGTAGCAGCCGTCCTCCTCGCGGCAGTTCGTCTCGAGAAACCCGGGATCCTGCGGGCCGCCCCACGCGTCGAGCAAATTACCCTCGCGGTCGAACTTCAGCACCGACGGCGCCGGCACGCAGCAGCCGGCCGACTGATCGGCGAACGGGCGCGGATTGCCGAGACCGTCGATCGGCACGCCTGCATCGTTCGTCCCGGCAGCACCGAGGCCTGCAGCGGCACTAGGCTCCAGCGATCGCGGCCGGTGATAGACCCAGATGTTGTCGTGGGAGTCGATCGTCATGCCGCCAACTTGACCGATGCGCCAGTTGTTCGGCAGCGGCTTGGGCCAGCTCGGATCGACGACGAAGCTCGGCGATCGCGCGCCGGACGGCAGTCGCGGCGCCGAGCGTTCGGCGATCTGCTGCACGACGTCATCGGAGTACACAGCCGTCGCGCCGAGCGTCGAGCCGCCGTTCTGAGCCAGCGCACTCGAAGCGCTCGTCAGCGCAACAACGACGCCGGCCACTGCGAGAATTCTTGTGATCATGGTCCGTCCCCCCCCTGAGGTCCTAGCGGAGATTTGTCTCGACATCTCGAAGCTTACAGTCTCGACCGTCTCGCAGGAAGGTCGGGATCGCAACGGCCAGTCGCACCGGGCGCGCGCCGCGAATCCTCCGGGGCGCAGCGGCGTCGCGAGCCAGTCTCGCGCCGGCTTGACTCGCTCGGGGCACGGTAGCAGTCTGTCCGTCGTCCGACAGACAGGCAGACCGATATGGACGAGGACAAGCCGAAAGTCGATTCCACGCGCCGCGCGCTGCTCGCG
Organism: Rhodospirillaceae bacterium; assembly: GCA_024640685.1. GTDB lineage: Bacteria > Pseudomonadota > Gammaproteobacteria > Steroidobacterales > Rariloculaceae > JAHEEM01. The sequence continues at coordinate 21,448 of JAHEEN010000011.1, read as the reverse complement.
ACCGCTGCAGCGGCCGCAGCCGCACCGCGCGCGCTCGCCCAGGGAGACAGATCGATGGCATTTTACGAACGAGGCGATGTCCGAATTCACTACCAGGAGGCAGGCTCGGGTTTCCCGTTGCTGCTGATTGCCGGCGGCGGCTTGAACTCGGTCATGGCGTACTTCGACGACCGCGCACCGTTCAATCCGATCGCGGAGTTCGGCAACGAGTTTCGTTGCGTAGCGATGGACCTCAGAAACGCCAATATCGGCCAGTCGTCCGGCCCTCTCGAAGTCGATCGGCCTTGGGATTCGTATACGGACGATCATCTCGGGCTCATGGATCATCTCGGCATCGACGAGTTCATGGTCCTGGGTTTTTGCATCGGCGGCCCGTTCATCTGGAACCTACTCGAGCGTGCACAAGACCGAATCCCCGCAGCGGTGCTCGCGCAGCCCAGCGGATTTCGCCCGGAGCAACCGGAGCTCTTCTACGAAGGCAACATGAATAACTGGGGGCCCGAGCTTGCGGCGCGCCGGCCCGACATCACGATGAACGATGTCGAGCGGTTCTTGCACAACATGTATCGCGCGAACGCCGATTTCGTGTTCACGGTCGACCGTGACTTCGTGCGCAACTGCCAGACGCCGGTATTGATCCTGCCCGACGATATTCCAGCGCATCCGTACGAGGTTGCCGTCGAATCCGCGCTGCTCGCGCCGCACGCCGAGCTCAGTCTGTATCCGTGGAAGGAGCCGGCCGAGCGAGTTCCGCTGGCCGTGCGTCACATTCGCACGTTTTTGCGCGCGCACCGGCCTGCATCGGTCTAGAGACCCAAGGCCTGGCGTGAGCATCGGTTTACGGAGCCGTGCAGAATTGCGATCGCAGTCTCGGCAGCCGTCGCGGCAGCGCGCTAATGTTTAGACGACTCGGAACGGCCATGACGAACGACCGCAAAATCGTATTATCGCTCCTACTTACCGCGACGTGGCTTGCTGCGACGACCGGGCGCGCACAACCCGACGTCCTGTTCATTCCGGCGTCGCGCGGTGAGCTCTACGCAGCCGACACGTATCGGTCGATCTGGAACGACTATGGTGACCGAATCGTCGCCGCCCTGGAGTCGCGAACGTGCATGCCGTTTGCCGAGCCGGTCGTCTGGGCGCGCGTCGCCGAGGCCGTCAGCAACTCCGGCGGCCCCAACCACCCGATGCGGCTACGCGCCAGTTACGATCGCGAGGTCAAAGCGTCGACCCTCGTCCACGAGCTCGGCCATCGACACCTCTGGCATTTCAGCGAGCGGCTCCCAGGTGTCAATACCCACATGACGCTGTACCTAATTCTCGACCGGGTCTGGGCCGACGTCTGGGGCGATGCGTTCGCAGCTCGGCGTATCGAAGGCGAGTCGGTCTGGGATGACGAGTACGAGAACGCCTGGGCATGGGCTCAATCGCTAGGCGTGGACCGGCGCACCGCGCTTTGGAATCGATTGCTCCGACTCAACGGATTCGACGGCTACTGCTATGGGCCGCTCGACGAACGCACAGCGGCGCGCCAAGTGACGAGCGAACCCGATTTGCGACTCAGCGATGCGCGCTCCGCAATTTGGCGCGCGACTGCGACGCGGTGAGCAGCTCGGTCGCGCTGAGCGACGCCACGCACATCACCGATTTTTCCGCAACGGCCCTGTCGGCCGCGATCCACGACCGCACCGTCAGCTGCACCGAGGTCATGCAGGCGTACCTCGAGCGCATACATCGCTTGAACCCGACCTACAACGCGATCGTCAGCCTACGCGACGACGATCGGCTGCTCGAGCTTGCCAACGAGGCCGATGCGGCGCTCGCACGCGGCGAGTACCGTGGCTGGATGCACGGCTTGCCGCACGCCGTAAAAGATCTTGCGGACGTCAAGGAGCTGCCGACCAGCCGCGGTTCGCCGATCTACGTTGGCCAGATCGCCGCGACCGACAGCCTGCATGTTGCGCGCATGCGTGCGGCCGGGGCCATCTTCATCGGCAAGACCAACACGTCGGAGCTCGGCGTGGGATCGCAAACCTACAACAGCGTGTTTGGCGCGACCCGCAACGCCTACGACGCGACTTTGACAGCGGGCGGCAGCACGGGTGGCGGTGCAGTCGCGCTCGCGACACAGATGCTGCCGGCAGCCGACGGCACCGACTACATGGGCTCGCTGCGCAACCCGGCCGCATACAACAACATTGTCGGGTTTCGGCCGAGCCAAGGGCGCGTGCCGAGCCTTAGCGATGATCTGTACTACCAACAGCTGTCGACCGATGGGCCGCTCGGCCGCAACGTCGAGGACACGATTCGCCTGCTCGTCACGCAGTCCGGCTACGACGCACGCGTGCCGCTGAGCGCCAGAGACCGGCTGCCGAGTCCTGATGAGTTCACTGCAGCGAACCTTAACGAGCTGCTCATCGGCTGGCTCGGCGACTACGACAGTTATCTTGCAACCGAGCCAGGCATACTCGAGCTATGCGAGCAAAGCCTTAAGTCGCTCGTCGATGACGGCGCGATCGTCGAGTCGGTGCGCCCGCCGTTCGACATGTCGGCACTGTGGGACGCATGGCTCGCGCTGCGCCATTTCAGCTCGTTGCGATACCGCGGCTTGTATGAGGATGCGACGACGCGCATCAAGCTCAAACCCGAGATTGTCTGGGAAATCGAAGGCGGCCTCGATCTCGAGGTGCCACGACTGGCCGTTGCGGCGAGCGTTCGCACCGACTGGTTCCACGCCGTCCACGCGCTATTCGACCGCTATGCGCTACTGGCGCTGCCAAGCGCGCAAACGTTTGCTTTCGACATCGAGACCCACTGGCCGGCCGAGATCGCAGGCCAGCGCATGGATACCTATCATCGCTGGATGGAGGTCGTGATCGGCGCGACGATGGCCGGGCTGCCGGTCGTCAGTCTGCCGGCCGGATTCGATGCGCGCGGTCGCGCGATGGGCATTCAGTTCATCGGCCCACCGGGAGCCGACTGCGCCGTGCTCGAGTTTGCGAGCCGCTATGCGCAGATCACCGATCACCTCGAACGTCGCCCGGACATTGCGGGTGACCGTTGAGACCGAGCCCTAATAATCCAACCAGGCAGCCACTGTGCCTGAAAGCGATCTACTGCTCCTGCGCCTCCAGAAACGCCGTGCGCTGAACATTCCAGTTTTCGGCGACGGTTTCCTGGTTGGCCACTTCGGCGTTGTACGCGTCGAGCGCGAGCTGACGGTCCTCTTCCGTCAGCTCAGTATTTTGGGCGATGGACCCGAGGCAAGCGAGCAGCACGTTGCTCTCGCCCATGTAGGCCTGAATCGCGCCCTGCGTCGCGACCATTTGCTCCATCGTGGCGCCCTCGGCCGCTGGAATGGTTGGCACCTCCGGGAACTCGCAGCCAGCAGCATCTGCAAGCTGCGCGAGCCTCGGGTCCTGCTGGCTCTGCGCCGTTGCGACGATTGTGCAGCCAATGGCCAGCAGCGAAATCATGGAGGCGTGCCTCAAGGACGTCATCAATTTCATAACAGTTTCCTATTCGTGTTCGAGCGCCGGTTCCATGCCGGGCGCAACGCGCACCCTAGCGTCGCAGCCGGGGGTTGGTCAAGACAGGCCACGGAAGTTCCATGCGTGGCGAATCTGCACGGTAAGCGGCCGCAACTTCAGGGCTTTCTCCGCGCTGTGGTCGCTTAGCGAGATAACCGGGCTACGGCTGCGGCTGGTCCGGCGAGCCGACAAACAGGCTCCGCCCATCGGAGAACGTCACCGACTCGATACTCGCGGTCGGCGTGTCATTGCGCGCCTGCCAAGCTTCGACGACGAGCTCCGTGCCGGCCGGCAGGTCCTCACGACGCCAGCCCAATCGGATCAAATTGTTGGCCGCGCGTGTCTCGAGCGCCCAATTCGTCACTGAACCGTCGTCGTTCTCGACGTCGATGTAGATCCACGCGTGCGGGTTCGCCCACCGCATCTCGGTCACGCGGCCTCGCAACGATACGGGCTTTTCACGATCGAACTCCGCGGCAAATGCATGATGCGCCGACGCCGTGTTGGCGATACAGGTCGTAACAATGCCGAGGATCGTGAGGGCCGCCTTCCCTAGTCGCTGCATAGCTAGTCTCCTTGATTCTGGCTCGCGCGATGCTCGTCGCGAACGTCCTTCAAATGCTGTAGATCGTTGTTGTCCTCGAGGCAGGCCACCTCGAGCAATTCATCGTCCATGTGATTGAATGGCATCTCCATCGTCCACGGCCGCGTATACGGTATCGGATCGGTGACCGTGGCCCGATAATGGACCTGCGTCGGACTAACGGGCGTGTAGGTCTCGACCAGCGTCTCCATGTGACTGATGACGTCACCAGTCTCGTTGAGCCACGCCTTGCCGTTGAAGTTTCGCGACTCGACGACGAGCGAGTCGCCTTCCCAGCGGCCGATCGAGTCACCTTGCCACAGGCGAATCGTATCGGGAAGAAACTCGCCGTCGAGCCTGATCAGGCGCCAAGCCATGCGCTCGTGCAGGAACACGACGTGCGTCGGCGTCTGCACGACGAAAAACGGCGCGGGCACGTAGTGCGAACGCGGCAGTCCCGCGACGAAGCAATGCGCGGTCGGGTCGTCGTAGCCTCGATAAGGCATTTCGCGCTCGATGCGCTCGGCGCGCGCCCATGTGCGGTACGGCAACGTCCCGTCGGCCGGATCGACAACGTGACCACGACTCGGCGGCAAGAGCTCGTGCCCCGGATGCGCCTCGAGCCCGTAGTTGGCGCCGCCACCGTCAGCCATGTACCAGCCGCTGATGTCGGGCGTGCCGTCGGCCAGCCGGCGGACATCCTCGCCCGCGGCAGGCAACGGCAGATCGATGCCGGCATCGGCGTCGAAGGCGACACCGTCATCGGGCACGGGCGCCGGATACCACGTGCGCTCGTCGCGCTCGAACGCGCCGTTGGCCTCTTCTTTCTCGGCTTGACACTGATATTCGAGAAGGCGATCGCCGTGCGACTGGCGCTTCATCGTCAGCCGCAGGGTCCAGGGGCGCGTGAATACGTCCGGATCGTCGATGGTCGCCTCATAGGCGAGGGTATCGGAATCCTCGAGACGAAAGCGCTCCGTGACCTGCATTGCGGCGCTATGAAAGTTGCCGGCCGAATCGAGCCACGTGCGATCGTTTTGGTCAGTTACGTCGACGACGAAAACGTCGCCGTCCCAACGTCCACGCGAATGGCCCATCCACGACTCAACGCCCGCATATGGCGATGGCTCATCGGAAACGTAGATCAAGCGGTACACCTGTTGCCACTCGAACGTGAGGGCGACCTGATCGTCCGTTTGAAAAATCTGGAACGGATAGTCCAATGCCATGACGCGCGGCACGCCCGGGAGATAGCAGCTCGCGAGCGGATCGGCCGTCGCGCGGCTCGCGAAGTTCTCGGCCTTCTGCGCGGCGGCCCACGGCTGATAGGGAATCTCCCCGCCATCGACGACGCTCAAGCCAGCCTTCATGTCGTGCCGCGCCGCATGCGCCTCGAGATCGTAACCAGCACGCTCGACGACCTGCCAGATGCCTTGAAGATCGGGTCGGCCGCTGGCCGCGCGCGGCACATCCTGCGCAGCGACGCTACCGGCGGCAAAGAGGCTTATCAGTGACAAGACGAGTCGCATGAGATCTCCCGCAGCGCTTGACGGCCCGATTCGACCCGAAATCGTGGGGCGTTTCAAGCCGACTGGACGGCGCCGATCGCGCTAGGTCGGAAAACGATATTCCTTGAACTGCTCGCGCAGCGTCAGCTTTGAGATCTTGCCGGTCGCCGTATGCGGAATCGTCGCGACCGTGACGACGTCATCCGGAATCCACCAGTCAGCGACCTTGCCCTTGAACCAGTCGAGCAGCGCCGCCTTGTCGATCGTGCTCGAGTCCGTCGGTACGACGATCAGCAGCGGCCGCTCGGTCCACTTCGGGTGATCGACACCGATGACCGCGGCCTCGGCAACGTCCGGATGCCCGATCGCCAGATTCTCGAGCTCGATCGAGCTGATCCATTCTCCGCCGGACTTGATAACGTCCTTCGTGCGATCGGTGATCTTCATGAAGCCCGACGCATCGATCGTCGCGACGTCGCCTGTCGAGAACCAGCCGTCGGCGTCGAGCACTGCTCCGTCACCTGCCTTGAAATAGCCGTCGCATACCCAGTAGCCACGGATCTTCAAATCGCCGAACGCCTTGCCGTCCCACGGCAGCTCTCGGTTCGCGTCATCGACGATCTTGAAATCGACGCCGAACAGCGCGCGCCCCTGCTTGACGCGTTGCTCGTCGTGCTCGCGCTCGTTCAGCGAGCTCGGATCCTCGACCGGCACGTTGACGGAACCGAGCGGACTGGTCTCGGTCATGCCCCAACCGTGACGGGTCGTCACGCCATGGCGCTCCTCGAACTCGCGCATGATGCTCAACGGACAAGCGGCACCGCCGACGAGCGTACGGTCGAGGCTAGGTACCGTCTTGCCGGTCGTGCGCAGGTGCTCGAGCAGTGCGAGCCAGACGGTCGGCACGCCGAGCGCGATCGTGACGCCCTCACCGTCGATCAGGCTGTGTAGCGTCTCGCCGTCGGCCATTTTCGGCCCCGGCAAAACGAGCTTCGCGCCGGTCAGCGGCCCCGAGTACGGCGTGCCCCAAGCGTTGACGTGAAACATCGGCACGACGGGCAGCACAACGTCGCGCTTGGATAGCTGCATGACGTCGGGGAGCGCGCTCGCATAGGCGTGTAATACCGTCGAACGATGGCTGTACAGCACGCCTTTCGGATGGCCAGTCGTACCCGACGTGTAGCACAGCGCCGACGCTGACTGCTCGTCTAGCGCGGGCCAATCGACGTTGGCGGTCGCGTTGTCGAGCAACGTCTCGTAGCACTCCAGTCGCGGCAGCTTCGAGTCGGGCATCGCAGCACGGCCGCACAGCGCGACGAACTGCTCGACCGTCGGTAGCCTGTCCGCAAGCCCTTCGACGAGCGGCAAGAACATCGGATCGAAAAACAGCGCCCGATCCTCGGCATGATTAATAATGTATACGAGCTGCTCGCCGAACAGCCTAGGGTTGACGGTATGCAGCACGCGGCCGCTGCACGATACGCCGTAGTAAAGCTCCAGGTGTCGGTGATCGTTCCACGCGAGCGTCGCGATTCGGTCACCTTCATTGAAGCCCATCGACTCGAGCACTGCTGCGACGCGCGCGGCTCGCGCAAAAACGTCGCGGTAAGTCGCACGGTGCAGGCCTTCGTCAGCCGTGATCGAGACAATCTCCGAATTGCCGTGATGGCGGTCTGCGAACGCCATGATCTCGGTGATCGTCAACGGCTTCGACATCATCCGTCCACGCACGCTCCGCTCCTCGTTTTGCGTCTCAGTTCCTGTTGACTATAAGCGCTACAGCGACGCGGCTACTAGCTAAGTGTCATGGCTCCACCGTCCCCGGAGTGGCGCTCGGTTACGAAAAAAAAGCCGCCTGCATCGGCAGGCGGCTTCCACATCGATGGCACTTCGAGATTGGCGCGGTCGATCAGTACCAACAATAGCGATTGTGGCGATGGCCGTGCCGGAGGCCGTGGCGGTGCCTGAGCCCAGGACCGCGATAGCCGTGCCGGAAACCGCGCGCATGACCGCGAAAACGGCGCGGATACATCCGGTACGGGCTGTATCCGTAGTCGACCACGACGTGACCGCGATGGCCGCTCGAGTATGCGAGCTCGCCAATGGCCGCACCGATCAGGGCACCGCCCAGGACATATCTGAGCCCGTCGTCATGATCCGCCCGCGCTAGACCGCTGCCCATCGACAGACAAATCGCTGTGCCAGTAATCATGATAATTCGCAACATCGTGGTTCTCCTTCGATCCTACGGCGCCAGAGTAACCGTCGTGGCCTGAACCGAGCATGAATCTGCGCCGTTTTTCGAGCAGGCCTGCAAACCTATGGAAATTAAAGAGAAATTCTCTGGATTTGGCGCGAACGGTGCTAGATAATGGCGCTCCATGCGGGCCTACTCCACCCGAGAGGTCGCCGGTCTCGTCGGCGAATCCCAAGAACGCGTTCGCGCGGCCGCGCGTGCCGGCATCGTCTCCCCATCGAAAACATCGCACGGCCGACTGCGTTTCTCATTTCAGGATCTGGTGTTCCTGCGCTCGGCGAAAGCGCTCGAGAATCGCGCAGTCGATGTCCGCCGCATCTGGCGCGCGTTGCGCGCACTGCGCGCCGTATTGCCGGCCGAGCGCCCGTTGAGCTCGGTTCGAGTCGTATGCGCGCATCGACGCATCTTGGTTCGCGACGCCAACACGAGCTGGGAGCCCGAATCGGGGCAGGCGCTGTTCGACTTCGCAGCGATCGATTCGCCGAGCACGGCTAGCGGCACACAGGCCGAGACCAACACCGCAACGGTCGTCGCGACGCATTCTGCGGACTATTGGTTTGCACGCGGGCTGAAGCTCGACCGCCAAGGCCTCGATGAGGACGCGATGCACGCGTATCGCAGAGCGATCAGGATCGATGCGGATTGCGTCGACGCACGCATCAATCTCGGCCGTCTATTGCACGCTGCGCGGCATCATTCGGAAGCCGAGGCATGCTACCGGGCCGCGCTCGAGCGCGAGCCTAGCCATGCGATCGCCGCGTTCAATCTCGGTGTCGTACTCGAGGACCAGGGCGCCAACGACGCAGCGATCGAGCAATACGCCAACGCACTCAATCTCGATCCATCGTTACCGGATGCGCACTACAACCTCGCCCGCCTCTACGGCTGGCGCGGCGATCGCGAGCGCGCGGCCCGTCACCTGGCCCGATTCAGGGCCTTGAGCAGCGACGATCAATAGATCGCGCTCGACGGCAGCCTGAGTCGGATTTCCAGCCGTCGCCCCCTTGGGCGGACCGCCTAGACAAGCTATGCTGTTTGGCAACGGCGAGCACGAGGCGCCGATTGCGCCGCGTCAAAGAGACCCGCGATAGCGAAAAAGCCCGTTGGAGGCAAAGGACGGGACGATATGCAAGACGATTATTCAGAGATCCATGAGCAGCTCATCGCACGACGCGAGGAACTTGCCGATCGGCTTGCGCGGATCAAAGAAAACCTGACCTCGGGGCGTAGCGCCGACTCCCAAGAGCAGGCGCAGGAGCTCGAGAACGCTGAAGTCGTCGATGCACTAGGTAACGAGGCGCGTCTCGAGCTGAGCCAAGTCGCACGTGCACTCGACCAAATCAAGAACGGGACCTACGGAACCTGTGTCACCTGCGGCGACACGATACCGCTCGCCCGTCTGAACGCGCAGCCGTTTGCCGATCGCTGCATCCGCTGTGCGACAGCGCAAGAAACCGGCGAGGCGCGCTAACGCCGGTTAGTCACGGTCCGATCACTCACGCCGCTGGCCGCTGACCCGCGGGCTCGGCTCCATGAACCCACTGCGCCAGCAGCGCTTCGCGTCGCTCGGCTTGAGCCGCAGCCGCCGCAGCCTTGACCGGGCCGAAGCCGCGAATCTCGTTCGGCAATGCCGCAAGCTCGACGGCTAACGCCAGTCGCGTCGCATCGATCTCGTCGAGCAGCCGCGCAATCAACGCCTCGTACTCGGCAATCAGCCGTCGCTGGAGTTTGCGCTCGCGCGTATGCGCGAACACATCGAGCGCGCTGCCGCGCAACGATCGCAGGCGTGCCAGCAAACGCAACACGGGCAGAACCCATGGGCCGAAGCTGCGCTTGCGCGGCCGACCCGTCGCGGGATCGATTCGGCTGACGAACGGCAGCGAGAACTCGAACGCGATGCGCGCCCGTCCGTCGTATTCGGCCATCAGCTGCGGCACGAAGTCGGTCTCGGTATACAAGCGCGCGACCTCGTACTCGTCCTTGTAGGCGAGAAGACGAAAATACGCTTCGGCGACGGCCGTTGCGAGCACTTCGCTCGTCGAATCGATCGCTGCCTCAACGCGCTGAACGCGTTGCACGAGCTCCGCGTATCTCGCTGCATAGGCCGCGTCCTGGTACGCGGTCAGGTGCGCGACACGATGCGCGACAATGTCGGCTAGACCGTCGAGCCGTTGCGATGCCGGACGCTGTCGCAGGCACAACGCGGCCGCGCCTTGCGGATCGTGAGCGATGTACCGGCCGAGTGCGAGCGCCGCGCTGTTGTCAGCCGCGCGGTCGCCGAGCGTCTCGAACGCACGCTCGAACGCCGCAACCGATATCGGCAGCAGGCCGAGCTGCAACGCCGCACCGAGCACGACGATGTTCGCGAACGTCGCATCACCGAGCAGCGTCGCCGCATAGTGATTCGCATCCAATGCCGTCAATCGCCCCGGGCGGCTCGCTTGCTGCAATGCCGCAAGCAGTGCCTGGCCTGGATACTCGAGGTTGCGATCGTGAATGAACTCCGGCGGCAGCACGTCGTGCGAGTTCGCTACGACCGCCGTGCGCGTCGTCGAGAATCGCGTCAATGCCGGCTGCGACGCCGCAACGAGCAAGTCTGCGGCGAGCACGACGTCAGCCTGCCCTTCGGCCACGCGCGGCCCGCCAGTCAGCTCAGCGCCGCGCGCTGCGACGCGCACATGCGCGAGCACGGCGCCGAATTTTTGCGCGAGCCCCGTCTGTGCGAGCTCGAGCACTTCTCTACCCTCGAGAAATGCTGCAAGCCCGAGCAGACTACCTGCCGTAACGACACCGGTCCCGCCGACACCGGCAAGGACAATATTGCATGGCGCCTCGGTCGGTGCCGGCGGATCGGGAATCGCGACCGGCAGCGTGAAAAGCTGTCGCTCGTGCCTCGTGCCCGTGATGGTTACGAAACTCGGACAGAATCCCTTCAGGCAACTGTAGTCGCGATTGCACGCCGATTGATCGATAGCACGCTTGCGGCCGAGCTCGGTCTCCACCGGTACGACGGCCAGGCAATTCGACTGCTCGTTGCAGTCCCCACAGCCCTCACAGACGAGCGTGTTGATCTCGACCCGGCGACCTGGCGTCGCGATCAGACCGCGTTTACGCTTGCGCCGGGTCTCGGCGGCGCAGGCTTGATCGAAGATCAGCACAGAGACGCCGGTATGCTCGCGCAAACCGCGCTGCACGCGGTCGAGTGCCTCACGCGGGAACACGCCGACCGCAGCCGGCAAGTCCGTGCGAGCGTAGCGCCCCGGATGATCGCTGACGATTGCAACGCGGCCCGCACCCTCGGCAATCACCTGCTGGGCGATCTGCGCCGGCGTGAAGCCACCCTCGACGGACTGACCGCCGGTCATCGCGACGGCATCGTTGTAAAGAATTTTGAACGTGATGTTGACGCCCGAGGCGATCGCCGCGCGAATCGCCAACAGACCCGAATGCGTATAAGTGCCGTCACCGACGTTCTGAAAGACGTGCGCGGTTTCGACGAACGGCGCACGGCCGATCCACGTCGCACCTTCCGCACCCATCTGCGTGTACGTCGCCGTCGATCGATCCATCCACAACGCCATGAAATGACAGCCGATTCCAGCGAGCGCACGGCTGCCTTCCGGCACGCGCGTCGACGTGTTGTGCGGGCAGCCCGAACAGAAATGCGGTCTCCGACCGCTGCCCGGAACAACCGCCGGTGTCGCAGCCACTTGCGACAGCACCGCTTGACTGCGCGCTCGCAGGGCTCCCGTTGCGTCGAACGGCGCCAAACGCCGGGCGAGCACTTCTGCGATCTCGAGTACCGACAGCTCGCTAGTCGCCTTGAGCAACACTGCGCCGCGCTCGTCGTGCTTACCGACGATGACCGGTCCGGTCGACGCAGTGCCGTACAGCTGTTCCTTGAGCTGCGGCTCGATGATCGCGCGCTTCTCCTCGACGACGATGATCTCGGCTGGACCGTCAGCGAACCCGGCGACGACCGACGGCTCGAGTGGCCAGCTCATACGAACCTTCAAGAGGCGCAATCCAATCTCGGCAGCCCGGCTCGCATCGATGCCGAGCATCGCGAGCGCTTGCATAACGTCGCCGAACGACTTCCCGGCCGTCACGATGCCGACACGCGGCCGCGACGTATCCCATACGATCTGATCGAGTCGATTGCTCCGCGCAAACTCGACGACGGCGGGCATTTTAAGCTCGTGTATGCGCTGCTCTTGGGCGAGCGGCGTATCGGGCCAGCGGATGCCGACATCGAGGTCCGGCGGCGATGGCAGCGCGATGTCGACTGCCAACTGTGCCAGCGATAGCGACTGCGTCGAGTCGGCTGTCTCGGCGGTCACGATCATGCCGACCCAGAAGCCGCTGTAGCGCGACATCGCGTAGCCGTAGAGCCCGAGTTCGATCATGTCCGTGACATCCGCCGGGATCAGCACCGGGATCATCGCGTCGATGAACGCGAACTCGCTTTGCTGCACGATCGTCGACGATATGCAGGCGTGATCGTCGCCGGCGATCGCGAGCACGCCGCCATATGGCGATGTGCCCGCGGCATTCGCGTGCTTGAACGCGTCGCCCGACCGATCGACGCCGGGGCCTTTGCCGTACCAGAGCCCAAATACACCATCGAAGCGAGCATCGGGGTCCAGGCTCGCCTGCTGTGAGCCCAATATTGACGTGGCTGCAAGCTCCTCGTTGAGACCCGGCACGAAGCGGATGTTTGCCGACTCTAGTGCGGCCGATGCCCGCGATAGCTCGATATCCAAGCCGCCTAGCGGCGAGCCGCGATAGCCGGAGACAAAGCCCGCGGTGTTGCGGCCCTCGTTGCGATCGCGCTCGGCCTGCAGCAGCAACAAGCGCACGAGCCCTTGCAGGCCCGTCAGTAGCACCGGCTCGCGCCCGGTGGCCGCATACGGATCAGCTGTTGTCAGCAGTCGCAACGACATGCTGCCGTACCCGAGCGGGCTAAGGCTCCGGATACTCGGCTAGCGCACGTTCGAGCACGGCTCGATCGACGTTGCCGCCACTCAATACGAGACCGACGCACGACATCGACGCTGCCGCGCCGTCGAGCACAGCAGCCAGTGCGACGGCGCCCGACGGCTCAAGCACGGTCTTCAAGTAGCGTGCAGCAAACGCCATCGCGTGTAGAGCCTGCGCATCGGTCACAGTGACCGCGCGCGCCAGCAACTCGCGATTGAGCGCGAACGTCAGCGCCCCTGGCGTCGGCGCCATCAGCGCATCGCACAGCGTTGCCGGATGGCCCTCGACGCTCTGCCTGGAGCTGGCGGCCAACGATCGCCCGGTATCGTCGTAGGACTTCGGTTCAACGGCAACGATGTCACAGTGCGGGAATGCGCGATTGATGGCCAGTGCCGATCCTCCGATCAGGCCACCGCCGCCACACGGCGCAAAAAACCCGTCGAGCGCGAGGCGTCGCCGCGCAGCGAATCGCGCGGTCTCGAGTCCGACCGTGCCTTGACCGGCAATGACGTCGGGATGATCGAATGCAGGCACGAGCACGGCACCGCGACGCTCGACGATGTCGGCTGCGATTTGTTCACGATCCTCGCTGTACCGATCGTACAGGACGATCTCGGCACCCAGTGCACGCGTGTTGGTCTTTTTGACCTCCGGCGCATCCTCGGGCATGACGATCGTTGCATCGACGCCGAGCCATTGCGCCGCCATTGCGACGCCCTGGGCATGGTTGCCCGACGAGTACGCGACGACGCCGAACGCACGCTCATCGTGAGTGACGCGCAACAGGCGATTGAGCGCGCCGCGAATCTTGAAGCTACCGGTATGCTGCAGCGACTCGGCTTTGACGAGCACGCGCGCACCGGCCCGAGCGTTGAGCTCGTCGTGCTCGAGTATCGGCGTCGCGATTAGCCAATCGCCAATACGCACGGCGGCCTCGTCGACGGACTCGACCGTCGGCAATACCGTTGCAAGTTCGTCGACGACGATGGCTGCCTCCTCCGATCCCTGATCGATTCCGCGGTTTGCATGCAGCTCGATGCGCGTCGCGTTGACGCTGCCGCACACTGAACCGAGCTCGCTTGCTGGCTTGACGACCCGAGACTATAGTCAAGCCAGACGGTACCCCGTTGGGGTTTGAAAGGGAACACGGTCGCCGCGACGCGGCGGACACCGTGGCTGTACCCGCAACTGTAAGCGACGAGCCACCGTTCACGGAGCCACTGGGCGTTTGCCTGGGAAGGCGAGCGGATGGCGCAGAGCCGCAAGCCAGGAGACCTGCCGTCGAGTCGTCCTTCCATGGGTCGGGTCAACCCAGCGGAGCGGTCTACACCGCAGTGGCGACACCGGCGCGGCCGTCGGTGCGCAACGTGGTTACCCGATCACTCGCGAGCTCGACATGCCGCCGTCGACGTCCGAGAGATTTGGCGATGGGGCTGCGATGGATGGGATTGCGCGTGGTGTTGACGGCCGTGTTCGGGGACGGACGCTCGCGCCGCTGTGCGCGCTAGTGGCAACGCTCAGCTACATCTCGGTCGCCGACGCGCGCCCCGAGCGCATTGTGTCGATCAACGTCTGCACCGATCAGCTCGTTGCCGCACTAGCACCGCGCGAGCGCATTGCATCGCTATCCTACATTGCAGCCGATCCGCGCACGTCGGCGATCGCCACAGAGATCGAAGGCATCGCGCTGAACCGCGGCACGGCCGAGGAGATCATCGCGCTCGAGCCCGACTTGATCGTGACAGGGCAGTTCGGCATGCGCTCGACCGTCGCTCTGCTGCGGCGAATCGGCTTTACCGTGCTCGAGCTGCCGATGGCCGAGACTGTCGCAGACATCGCGAGCAATGTTCTGCATCTCGGCGCTGCGCTCGATCAGCGAGACAAGGCGCGTGTCATCGTCGATGCGCTCGAAGCCCGGCTTCGGAAACTCAGCGTGGCCGATGCTGCGGAGCGACCGCTGTTCGTCAACTATGACGCCAACGGCTGGACGACGGGCCAAACGGGCTTATTGGCCGACATCGTGCATCGGGCCGGACTCGCAACGCCAGGCGATCGATTCGGTTTTACCGAGTCGATGCGACTCAGCCTCGAGGGCTTGTTGCACGCCGAGCCGGAAATCGTCGACCTCGGCTACCCGTGGGAAGACCCGCCGGCGTTGGCGTCGAGACTGTGGCGCCATCCAATCTTGCGCGCTGTCATCGATCGCGCGCACCTCGTCGACATACCCGATAGCGCGTGGCTCTGCGGCACGCCGCACACGCTCGATGCGCTGGCAACTTTGCGCGCGGCGCGTGACGAGATCATCGGCCAGCAGCAGGCAGGCTCGCCGTGAACCCGATCCGATTCGGCACGCTGCTCGCCGCATTGGTCGGACTCACCGCAGTCCTATTTGCTGTATCACTCGCAGTCGGACCCACGGGCACGGGGTTGCGCGCATTCGTCGATCTCGCTGCGGGTCGCGATCGCGAAATGTGGTCGCTGATCATTTGGGAGCTGCGCCTACCCCGCGCGCTACTCGCGTTGATTGTCGGCGCAAGCCTCGGGCTCGCCGGCGCAAGCTTGCAGGGTTTCCTTCGAAATCCGCTGGCCGAGCCCGGCATCATCGGCATTTCAAGCGCGGCCGCGCTCGGCGCGGTCATAGCGATCTATAGCGGCATCGCAATGCGCTTCCCGGTCGTCCTGCCGCTGCTCGCGATCGCAGGCTCGCTGACCGCAGTATCGGTCTTGCAGCCACTCGCAGCGCGCGGCGGCGCGCTGACGCTGATACTGGCTGGCGTCGCAATCTCTAGCCTCTGCGGCGCGCTGACCGCGCTGGCACTGTCGCTGTCATCGAATCCGTTCGCATCGCTGGAGATCGTCTACTGGATGCTCGGCTCGATAACGGATCGCAGCTTGGCGGACGTTTGGCTGATCCTGCCATTCGTCGCGCTCGGCTGGGGACTGCTAGCCGCGACCTCAGGGCAACTGGCCGCGCTGACGCTTGGCCCAGAGACGGCGATCAGCCTCGGCGTGGACTTAGCGCGCCTACAATGGCTCGTAACGCTCGGCGCGGCATGTTGCGTCGGTGCGGCGACGGCGGTCGCCGGCGTAATCGGCTTTGTCGGCCTCGTCGTGCCCCATCTGCTGCGCCCGCTCGTCGGCTTTCATCCGAGCCGCTTGTTGCCGGTCAGCGCGCTCGGGGGCGCGGCGCTGCTCTTGGCCGCGGACGTCTGCGTGCGCCTGCTCAGCACCGAAAGCGAGGTTAGGCTCGGCGTCGTCACGGCACTGATCGGCGTGCCGTTTTTCTTCTACCTCGTCGTGCGCAGTCGTAGCGCCTACGGCGCGAGCTAGAAGAGCGTAATGCAACTCGACGTCGACAGCCTCGTCGTCAGAGCACAGGAGCGCGTATTGCTCGATCACGTCGCTCTGTCCGTCGCCCCCGGTGAGCTCGTCGGCTTGATCGGGCCCAACGGCGCCGGCAAGACGACGTTGTTGCGTGCGATTGTCGGCAGCCAACGCATAACCGGCGGCAGCGTGCGTCTCGATGGCCGCGCGATCGACGACTTCGACACCCGGGCACGCGCACGAGCACTGGCCTACTTGCCGCAAGACCGACAGATTGAGTGGCCTCTGCCAGTCAGCGAAATCGTCATGCTCGGACGCTATCCGCATCGATCGAGGCTAGCCCCGCCCGATGCCCGGTCCGACGAAGTCGCAACGCGCGCACTGGCAGCCGTCGATGCCGCGCCGCTGTCTGCTAGACGCGCAACGGTGTTGTCGGGTGGCGAGCGCACACGCGTGCTGCTGGCGCGCGCGCTTGCCGTCGAGGCACCGCTGCTGTTGGTCGACGAGCCTGTCGCAGGCCTTGATCCCTATCACCAGCTGCACGTCATGGAAATCCTGCGTGACACGGCCCATTCGGGCACCGGCGTGCTTGCGGTGCTGCACGACTTGACGCTGACAATGCGCTTCATGGATCGGGTCGTGCTGCTGCACGACGGCCGCATCGCAGCGCATGGCGCGCCGGCCGATGTCCTGACGCCGGCCAACTTGCGCGACGTCTATCGCATCTCTACGCTCGAAGGCATTAACAAATCGACCCGCTACGTCCTACCGTGGTCGCGACTGGACAATGGCACACCAACATAATCTCGAGCAGTGGCAGCATTCGCACGCTTTCGGTCAGCACCGCAAGCGCCCTGGAGAATCACGCACGTTCATCGTCATCGCGCTGACGAGCACGATGATGGTCGTCGAGATCGCCGCCGGCATCGTCTATGGCTCGATGGCATTGCTCGCCGACGGCTTGCACATGGCCTCGCACGCCGCGGCGCTCAGCATCAACGCGTTCGCCTACGTCTATGCGCGGCGCAACGCACACAACGAGCGCTTTAGCTTCGGCACCGGCAAGGTCAATACACTCGGAGGCTTCACCGGCGCGATACTGCTCGCAGGCTTTTCGGTCGCGATGATCTGGGAGAGTATTGGGCGGTTCATCGCACCGGTGCCGATCGCCTTCAATCAAGCGATCGCCGTCGCAGTCATTGGGCTGATCGTCAACGGCGTCTCGGTCGTAATACTCGGCCATCATGACCACGACCATTCGCATGGCGCGAACGCCGCACACTCAGACGACCACGGCGCGCATCACCATCATCATCATGACCACAATCTCGTCGCCGCCTACCTACATGTGCTGGCCGACGCGTTGACGTCGCTGCTCGCGATCTTTGCGCTCCTCGGTGCGAAGTATCTCGGCTTGATCTGGGCCGACCCGTTAATGGGCATCGTCGGCGCGCTCTTGGTGGCACGCTGGTCGATCGGCCTGCTGCACACGACGTCGACCGTGCTGTTGGACCGCGAGGCGCCCGAGCGTATCCGTAGCGCGGTCAAGGAAAGCATCGAAAGCCAGGCCGACAACCGCATCGTCGATCTGCACGTCTGGGCCGTTGGTCCGGAAATCTACTCGGCGATCATCTCGATCGTCACGCATGCACCCGAGGCGCCGGATCACTACAAGGCCCTGGTGCCGTCCGGACTCGGCCTCGTGCACGTCGCGGTTGAAGTGCACCGCTGCTGCGACGACCCCGCCGGCGGTCCGCCCGTATAATACGCACGATGACCGATTCCGACCGGAGCGAGGCCGCTCCGACGCCGACCATGGCACGCCCGATGATCATTCTGCGAAACGTCAACGTAGCGCTCGCGGGCAATACCGTGCTGCACGACGTCAGCTGGGAACTCGGCGCCGGTGAGCACTGGGCAATCATCGGCGCCAACGGCAGCGGCAAGACCACGTTTCTACGCCTCCTTGCGGGTAACCTATGGCCTGCGCCCGGAGGCGGCACGCGCCGCTACGACTTCGGCGGCGACCTGCAAACCGATGCGGTCGAGGCGCTCGGCAAGATCACACTGGTCGGTCACGAGCTGCAAGATCGTTACACGCGGCTCGGCTGGAACTTCGATGCAACCGACGTCGTGATCTCGGGCCTCGCGCGTACTGACGTGCCACGCCGTGAACCGAACGCGCCGGATCGAATTCGGGCGCGGGGACTGTTACGCAAGCTAAAGCTGCTGCACCTTGCCGAGCGCCCCTTCCTCGAGCTTTCCCGCGGCGAGCAACGTCGCGTGCTGATCGCCCGCGGCCTCGCATTCAAGCCGAGCGTGCTGATTCTCGACGAGCCGCTAGCCGGGCTCGACCCGCAGTCGCGACGCGCGCTCAACGAAATGATCGACGACGTCACGTCGGAGACGACCGTCATCTGCTCGTATCATGCGGCCGCGAATCTGCCGCGCTCTCTGAATCGACTGCTGCGGATCGAGGCCGGGCACATCGTCGAATCCGGCCCAGTACCGGCGGCAGCGAAAATGCCGACGACAGCGAGCGGCGAACTCCCTGCTGCTGCAATTCCGACAGCGAACGCAACGCCGCGCAACATGACGGCGCGACCGATCGTCGAGATTGAGCACGCCAGCGTGTGGCTCGACCATCGTCGTGCGCTCGTCGATATCGATTGGACCCTCTATGAGGGCGAGCACTGGCAGATCACCGGGCCGAACGGCGCCGGTAAGAGCACGTTGCTGCGGCTGCTGCATGGCCAGGTCCGCCCAGCGAAGGGAGGCTCGGTTCGCTTCGTCGGCATCGATAACCCCGAGAACGTCTGGTCGTTGCGCCGACAAATCGCTTGGGTGTCGCCGGAGCTTCAGGCCGGTTATTGGTACCCGTCGAACGTGCGCGAGTGCATCGCGTCGGGATTCGACTCGAGCATCGGCCAGACACGCCGGCTGAAGCCCGACGAGAATCGCATCGTCGATGAGCTGCTCGAGCAATTCGAGCTCGCGCAGTTTGAGAAGCGCAACGTCAAGGCGCTTTCGTACGGACAGTTTCGCCGCGTCCTGATTGCAAGAGCCGTCGTGCATTCGCCGAAGATCCTGCTTCTCGATGAGCCTTGGGAGGGTTTGGATCCAGGGCATCTCGACCTCGTGACGCGCGAGCTCGGCCAGGTCATCGCACGCGGCAGTCAGCTCGTATGCGCGACGCACGTCGCGATCAATGGCGCGGAGTTCAACCGTGAAATGCACATCGAAAACGGCCGCATCAGCTCGATGACGAGTTGACGGCGCGGCCCGCCGCGCTGATATTTCAGGGCAATAATTGCAAATGAGTGTGTAGCTTGAATCGAGAATGCGGCACCGTTCAGCGAATAGTCGCATCTTCGGCGGGGTGCTAGAATCAGTCGGTTACGATCTCGAATCGGTGAGCCCATGAATGCGACACACAGAGCAGCCGCGACAGTCGCGCTAGTCGCTGCGATGCTTGCACTGCCGGTGACCGCGCATCACTCACACGGTAATTACGACGTCAACAACTACACACACCTCGAGGGCCGCGTCAGCGAGCTCTTGTGGGTCAATCCGCATACCTGGATTTATCTCGAAGTGATGGACGACAGCGGCGAGCCGACGATTTGGGCGCTGGAAGGCGGCAGCCCAGCTTCGCTGACGCGTGGCGGCTGGCAGCCGGACAGCGTCAAGAACGGCGATACGATCAAGGTACGCTGCCACCAGCTGAGGGATGGCTCAAACGGCTGTTTGCTCGGCTTCGTGACGCCGCCGGGCGGCGTCGAAAAAGAGTGGGATTAGTGGCCAGTAACCGCCCTACGCTCCCAGTCTTCGTGGCACTGGCGTCGCTTACCGTTGCGCTCGTCGCTCAATTAGCATCCGCGCAGGGCTGGCAAGACGTCATCAGTATCGAGGACGGCTTTGCAACGGTGTTCCCGGGCACGCCGACTGTTCGCGAGATCGAGTGGGATTCGGAATACGGCGCGGTCTTCCCTGGACGCGTCTATTCGCTCGACGTCGACGGCCGCTACTATGCCGTGACGATCATCGACTACCGCGATGCCGAAGCGATTCATTTGGCGCGCACGAACTACACCGAGGCGGATTCACCGCAGCGATACAACTACTGGCGAGTCGACATCGTCGCATCGGTGGCCTATGCGGCCGCACAGTTTCGCCAGCGCGGAGGCGAGATCACGTTCGACGCGTGGCATCACATCGACCGCGTCCCCGGTCACCAGATCCAGCTGACGAACGACAATGGCTCGCGGACCTATGCGGGCATCTACCTGCACGAGAATCGCCTTTACATCGTCGAGGCGACGGTGCCCCGCAATACTCCGCCGCAGGGCATGTTCCAGCAAGGGCTGAGATTTATCGACGAGCAAGGACGCCGCATTCGCTATGACTGGGGCGAGAACAACGAGCTCATCAAGCAAACCCGTGAAACCGTGACGAGAGAATAACGACAGATGCGCAGACTCCGACTTGCGACGGCCGTTGCCGGCATCGCCCTGACAGTATCGCTGAGCATAGCGACCGCCCAACCGACACCGAGCCGCGTCTCGCCGCGCAACGACCTCTCGACGATGGCGAGAGAGCCGTTTCAAGTGTTCGACAACCTCTACTTCGTCGGTCAAGGCGAGGTCGCAAGCTACGTGATCACAACCGACGAAGGCCACATCCTGATCGATACGATGTACGATCTGCCGGGATATCTCGAGTACCTGCTAAACAACATCCGCAAGGTCGGATTGCGGCCTCGCGATATCCGCTACGTGCTGATTCTGCAAGGCCACCGCGATCACTATCGCGGCGCGGTCGCGCTCAAGGACGTTCTCGACGTTCAGTGGGGAGCCGCCGAGGCCGACTGGGAGATGATCGAGGCGGACCTTGGCGACTACGCGCCACCGCGCGATATCGTCATCGAGGAAGGCGATACGCTGCGTCTCGGCGACTTGACGCTCGAGTTCGAGATCACGCCCGGTCACACGCGAGGCACGACATCGTTCAAGTTCCCGGTCTACGACAACGGTACGCGCCATAACGCGTACTTTCACGGCGGCACGGCGCTGCGCATCGATGAGCCCGATATCGTTCGCGAGTTCATCGCCGACTGCGAGCGTATCAAGGCGATGGCAGGCTCGGAGATCGACGTGCAGATCGTCAATCACTACGACATCACGCCGTACGGGGCGCCGACGCTGTTCGAGCGCGCCGAGCTTCTGGCAGAGCGGCGACGGGGCGAGCCGCATCCGTGGGTGCG
>JAHEEN010000108.1 GCA_024640685.1 Rhodospirillaceae bacterium | reverse complement strand
ATTGCACCTGAGATTCTCGACGCGGTCATCGAGGAGAATCCTTATTATCGACTCGCGCAAATTCCTGCACGAACTTACGACACGAGCGACGACGTTACGGCACTCGCCGTCGACAATATGCTGGTTGTCAATGCGAACGCAGCGGCGGCCGACGTTCTCAACGTCGTCAGCGCGATCTACGGTCATCTCGACGAGCTGAGGCGCGCGAACGCCGTCGCCCGTCAGATCGCGCCAGAGCAAAGCACGTCGCTCGCCGTGCCGCTGCACCCGGGTGCCGCGCAGTATTTCTCTGCAGGCGCGGCGGGCGTGCAGCGGTGACCGCCGAGGCACCTTCTGGCGACAATCTTGTCGCTCGCGGCAGCACGATCGTTGCGAGCGCACTCGGGCTCTTTCATTTGGCGAATGTTGCCGGCGTCCTCGTGCTGTCGACGATGGTCGTCCGGGCCGTGCACCTGACGACCGTGCTCGCGCTCGTCTATTTGTTTCGAGTTGCGCAGCCGCGGAGCCGCGATCGTCCGTTGGCCGCATGGCATTTGGCAGTCGACGTCGCATTCGCTACGGCGGCAATCGTGACTGGGGTCTATTTGCTCCTGCGCTGGGACGCAATTGCCTTGAGCGGCGGTCTGACAAACTCGCTCGATATCGTCGTCGCCAGCATCATCGTGCTGCTCGTGCTCGAGGCGACGCGGCGCGCGGTCGGACTCTTCTTGAGCTTGATCACGGTTGCGTTTTTGGCGTACCCGTTCGTCTCGCCGTACCTGGGCGGCTTGTTCTACGGCCGCGGCGTACGCTTCGAGACCGTCGTCGCGTTTCTGTCGTTGTCAGGGCAAGGTATCTACGGTATTCCGATCGGCGTCGCGGCGACGTACATCATTCTATTCACGATCTTCGGTGCGTTCTTGAGCGGATTCGGCGCAGGCGATTTCTTTTTCGATCTGTCGCGCTCATTGACCCGCAATCTACGAGCCGCGTCGGCGAAGACGGCGGTGCTGTTTAGCACGATGCTCGGCATGATCTCGGGATCGGCAGCCGGCAACGTTGCAGTAACCGGCGCGTTCACGATTCCGATGATGCGGCGCGAGGGCTACAAGGCGCACCAGGCCGCTGCGATCGAAGCTGTCGTATCGGCCGGTGGGCAACTAATGCCACCCGTCATGGGTGCGGCGGCGTTCATCATGGCCGAGATCGTCGGCGTGCCGTATGTAACGATCATGAAAGTCAGCGTGATCCCGGCGCTGCTGTTTTTCTTCTCGACGTTTTGCATCGTTCACTTGCAGGCGAGTAAGGCCGATATCGGTGCGCCGACCGTCGAGCCGCGAAACGCGGTCGGCACCTTGGCGTTGCTAAGACGCGGCGTGCCTTTTCTGATTCCGTTCGTCGGGCTGCTGAGCTTGATGGTTGCGGGCTATTCGCCGGTCAAATCGTCGGCGTATGCCATCGCGACGCTCGTCGCGCTCTACGCCGTCTTTCACCGCCCGGATCCGCGCACGTTGCTCACGATGGCTTTCGAGTCGCTGTCGACGGGCGCGCGGGGCGTAGCCGCAATCTCCGTCGCGTGCGCGGCGGCCGGGATTATCTCGGGCGTGCTCGCGATGACCGGGCTAGGCTCGAAGCTCTCGGCGTTCATCATCTCCTTTTCGGCCGGCTCGTTGCCAATCGGTCTGCTGCTGACGATGCTCGTCGCAATCGTGCTCGGTATGGGTCTGCCGACGACGGCGGCTTATCTGATTCTGGCAACGGTCATTGCGCCAGCGTTGGCCGATATGGGGCTGCCGCTGTTGACGGCGCATTTATTCGTGTTCTTCTTCGGTTGCGTGTCGCCGATCACTCCACCGGTCGCGCTCGCGTCGTACGTGGCGGCCGGGATCGCACAAGCCAACATTAATCTCGTCAGCTGGACGGCGTTCCGCTACGGCGCAGTCTGCTATCTATTGCCGTTTGCATTTGCGTTTGGGCCCGGGTTGCTTGCCGAAGGCAGTAGGCTGACTATTGCGGGCACGGTAGTAAGCGCCGCCGCCGGCGTGTTCCTGCTCGCCGTCGCGGTCGTCGGCTACTTTCGCAGCGCATTGGGCATCGGTACCCGGCTCGCCGCAGGTGGTGCCGGCATCGCGCTGTTGCACCAGCAGCTATTGACCGATTTGGTGGGCCTTGCGCTGGCGGCGATCGTCGCCGTCGTTGCAGCGCGGACGGCGTCGGTGCCTACTGAAAGACGAGGCTCAGAGACGGGACCGCCATCAGTAGGATCGTGACGGCGAGCGTAATCAGCACGAATGGGAATGCGCCGCTGAAAATCGTGCCGAGCGTGATGCGATCGTCGGCTAGCGTCGACTGAATGACGTAGACGCTCAAGCCCAACGGCGGCGTCAGCAGGCCGATCTCGACACCGATGACCGTGACGATTCCGAACCAAATCAAATTCCCACCGAGCTCGCCGACGACCGGCAGCGCTAGCGGCAACAGAATCAACAGGATCGACGTCGAATCGAGCACGGTGCCGAGTACGATCAGCAGCACGAGATAACCGGCCAAAAATCCGGCCAGGCCGAGTCCCAACGTGCCGAGAAACTGCGCCATGTCGGTCGGCAAGCCTGTCAATGTCAGCATGCGGCTGAACGTGCTTGCGCTGATGATCAGAAACAGAATCGTCACCGTCACCTGACCCGTTTCACCGATGACCTCCCAGAGCTTCGGCAGGCTCAAGCGGCGCCGAATGAGCGCGATGCACATCGCGGCGAACGCGCCCGCGGCACCGGCTTCGGTTGGCGTGAAAATACCGCCGTAGATACCGCCGAGCACGAGCACGATCAGCACCAAGACCGGCAAGAATGCCGTCACCGCTTCGTGCGTTTGCATCGTCTCATCGGCCGAACGGCCTGCGGCGACGTCGCCGACGAACTCGGGCCACAGCCAAGCCATCGCAATGACACCAATCGCGAATGCAGCCGCGAGTACGATGCCGGGGACGATCGCGGCGAGAAACAGTGCGCCGATCGACACTTCGGCAAGCACGCCGTAGATAATCAGTAACAGGCTCGGCGGAATCAGCATGCCGAGCACCGACGAACCGGCCGTGAGCCCGACCGCGAAACGTGCCGTGTAGCCGCGCGCGATCATTTCCGGCACCGCGATCTTCGAGAAGATCGCAGCCGATGCGATTGAAATGCCGGTAATGGCAGCGAACACGGCGTTCGCGGCGACCGTCGCGATGCCGAGCCCGCCGCGCAGCCGACCGAACGCGTGCTGTGCGGCTTTAAAGCTGTCGCGGCCGATTTCCGAGACGCTGACGAATAGGCCCATCAGTACGAACAACGGCACGGTTGCGAAGACGTACTCGGAGATCGTGCCTTGTGCGGCGAGCGCGAGCGTATCGACGGCAATCCGAACGTCGCGCTTGAGCACGGCGAGACCGATCAATCCCATTACGAGCAACGCGACGGCAATCGGCACACCGATAGCGATCAGCGCCAGTACGGCGGCGATCGCCACGATGCCGACCGAGCGATCGCCGATGTCGCTGCCCATCGCGAGCGATGCGCTACCGGCGATGACGACGGCGGTTGCAACGGCGACCGTACGCGCGGCGGCTGGAGCTGCGCGCACCGTCGCGATGAGCTGGCTCGTGTACGCGAGCAGGGCCGCGACGCATCCTGCGACGACAAAGAACTTGATCGGCGCCACCGGCAGCGTATAGATACCCTCGACGCCGACGAACTCTCCGGTCGTCGCGGCGCGAATGAAGTCAGGCGTTGCGCCGAGTGCAACTGCGCTGAACACAACGATGCCTGCAAGCGCCGCGAGCAGCGAGGCAGCTGCTGCGAACGCCGGCGCCCGATCTCGCGCGGTGGCGAGCAGAATCTCCGCGCGCGTCAGGCGGTCGCGGCTGATCGCGAATGCGATCTGCAGGAACACGCAGCCGATCAGCGACAGCGAAACGATCTCGGGGACGGCTTGCAGCGGTCGGTCGAACGCTGTGCGCCCGGCAATATCGGCGCAGATCAGAAACATCAGCGCAAAGATCCAGACGACGCCGGCGCCGTTCATCGCGGCGATGACGCGATCGAATAGGCCAGTACGCGTCAGTGAAGCCATTGGACCCGGGTCGCGTCGGGGCGCAGCTGCTAGCGATCCCAGTCCCGCACCGGCGCACCGCCGCGATTGCGAAACTCGGCCATGAACGCGGCGAGCACGTCGCGAGCCGGATGACCGCGCGCCTCGGCCGCCGCAGCCCAACGTTCGGCAATGTCGGGAAGGCCATCGATCCAGCGCTGCCGTTCGACAGAGCTCAATGTCGTGACGATGCCGCCCTCGGCGGCAATCGCAGCGAGCGCGCGGTCGTAGCGCGCGTCGACCTCGGCTGTCATTGCGCGGCTGTACTCGCGGCCGAGATCGCGAAAGATCTGCTGCAGCTCGACGGGCAGGCGGTTCCACGTGCCCAGGTTCATCGCAAGCCCGCCGTTGAACTGCGCGCCGATGCTCGCGAGCGTCACGTACGGTGCGACCTCGTGAATCCGGTACGGATAGGCGCCGGTCAAGATCGTCAAGACACCGTCGGCGACGCCGGTACGAATCTGCGTGTAATAGGTATTCAGTCCACCGTTGACGGCGACGGCACCGGTGCCTTCGAGCCATGCTGCGGACGGTCCCGGCGCGAGAATTTTGTGGCCTTCGAGATCGTCGATGCTGTTGACCGGGAACGTCGTCAGCAGGTGGTAAGTATCGACGCCGCTCGCGCCGAGCAAAATCTGGTTTTGATCCTCCCAGGCTTTACGTAGTGCTGGCGTCGTGTCGTGCAGATCGTTGAATATGTCGAGCATGAGCCCGAGGTCGTCGGTGACGAACGGCGCGTTGTACGTGACGTTCTGCAGCGGCATCTTCGAGACCTCCCACATCGCACCGACCCAGCCGATGTCGGCTAGGCCGATCTCGATGGCCTCCAACGTGTTCTGCCATTTGTAGAGCGAGCCACCGTAAGCCTCGCGCCAGACGATCGAATGCGGACTACCGAGCGCGGCGAGACGGGCGTTGGACTCGGGCACGATGACGCGTTGGATGACGCCGACCCACGGCAGGTTTGTCGACTGGGGGCCGCCGGCCGTCAGGCGAAAGATTTCGGCCTCGGCGGTCGCGAACGCCAGAAGTGCGACGATCCCGAGCAGCGATGTCGTTGCGGCGCGCCGAACGGATCCGCCGTCTGTTGGAGATCTGCGGGTCACGCGCGGAGTGTAACACCGAGCGTTTCTCCCGGCTTCGGTCAGATACTTTGGGCGTGATACGATGCTGGTCAGCCTACGTTAGGTCCGTTTAGGAGGAGAGGCATGGCTAAGCACTTGTCTGCGAATGCGGTCGCTTGTGTGGTACTTGCTCTGGCTACAGCACCACTGGCGGCTCACCACAGGTGGCCAGTCGATCGTTCCGACCTCGTGACAGTGAACGGCACGGTGCTCGACTTCGTCTGGGGTAACCCGCACCCGATGATTACGCTCGAGGTCCGCAATGACGACGGCTCAACCGAAGAGTGGCAAATCGGTGGGCCCGCGCTGAACAGGATGGAGGCGAAGGGTTGGACTCCAGCTACGGTCAGGCCGGGTGACACGTTGACGGGCATCGGCTACCAGTTCCAGGATGGGCAGAGAATCATCAGGCTCGAACGCGTGTTGTTCGCTGACGGCAGCGAGATGCCCGTATACGGCGACTGACTTCGAGTCTTAATCCAGCGGCTCTAGACGGCTCGATGTCGCCGCTTGGCGATGTCCGCGAATAGCATGCGCGTGAGGACGGATGAACGATATGGCTAGGACGAGCCGAGGACATCGATTGAGACGGTAAAGGATGTTGCCTTTGCCTAATTCTCGGCTCGCTTATATGCTGGTGTAAGAGTCAGAATCGCAAGTTTAATAAGTCAATTACTCGGGCTGATACTTCCGGTGCATCGTCAATGTCCCCGTGACAGGGGATGAGAATATTTTCACGTCCGTTAGAGAATCGCTGGATTGCCCAATTCCGATATGCGGTTTTGTCTCGGATCCCTCTGGTCTGAAAGGGCCGCGATATCTCCAAGCCTGGGCCATAACGACCGAGTTTCAACAACGACTTCATCAAGAGATTTTCTGGAAGCGTTGAAAGATTGAAGAACGCGTCACACACCGCCCAGTAGACCTTGCTGTCAGCGTCGATACTTAACCAAACCTCGCCAAATCTGCAGGCAGGCAGGATGTGCAGGGTGATATGTGCAGGCAGATCGATAGTGAGCGCCGACAGGTCATCTGCGATTGAGAAAGTGGAACGCTTTACC
The DNA here is from genome assembly GCA_024640685.1 of Rhodospirillaceae bacterium. Classification (GTDB taxonomy): domain Bacteria; phylum Pseudomonadota; class Gammaproteobacteria; order Steroidobacterales; family Rariloculaceae; genus JAHEEM01. Next base: position 3,756 of record JAHEEN010000108.1, on the reverse strand, counting down.
AGCCTCGGAGTAGCTTGGTCGGACGCAAAGACGACCGAGTTTTCAAACTCTGCGGTCCATGCGTCAAGGCCAAGTGAGTGATAGCCGTTAGGAGCTAGCAGTTTAACCTCACAGTTGCGGCCAAGAATCAGCGAGGCTGATGCAGCAAGAGATTTCCCTGGGCTGTAGATGAGGAAGGAATGATCTGAGAGCCTGATCATCAGGCTGCGGCAACGTCCACCAGGAACCGGGTACTCGGCAGCGCGTATTTCGCCACGTGAATCTATTCGGGTCCACTCTTCTCTATTCATTGCGACACTTTGGAAGACTTTTGATTGTTCGGCAAATTCTAACGGTGGTCCTGAAAATGCCAGCTCTGCAACGCGTGTCTACCGTGCCCTGAATCCGATAGTGCGATTGTTACTCGAGTGGCAGGAGCTTGCTGTACCTCCCTGTGTTGAAACACAGTAGTGTCGCTGAACTCGGTGTATCGAATGTGCTCCAAAGCTACCGTTCCGTGGTATGTTTTCGGCATTGAGTCGACGGACTAGCTCGGCCAAGAGCGGATAGAACGACCGAGCGCAAATTCGCCGCCTGGTCCTCCGATGCATGGAGAAATAGCGTTCGCAAGGCATTCGGCCAGTCGCCTGGCCTGAGGGAGTCATGAGGGAGCTTATTGTTTTCGTTTTGTGCGGCTTGATTTGCTTATCCTCAGTCGCGCATCACAGCCCTGCCATCTACGACCGAGACCGCGAAGTCGTCCTTGAGGGCGTCGTAAGCAGCTTCGACTGGACCTATCCGCACGTGTACATCTTCGTTGACACCGAGGACAACAGTGGTGAGTTGACGCGATGGCAAATAGAGGGCGACGATCCCAGAACGATGTCGCGAGCTGGCTGGACAGCGACGACAATCGCGGTTGGGGATCAGGTTATATTGCGCGGTAATCCTCAGAGAAATACCGAGCGACGCCATGCGCTGATGGTGTCCCTCACTACGCCGGGTGGTGCGACTCTAGCGCCTGAGCTTCTAGATACTCCGGAGCCGACTGTCGTAGCGACAGATATCTTCAGCATCTGGGAACCTACGCGGTTTGACGAAGACTACTTCAACGCGGGATCTCCGACTGAAAAGGGTGCCGCTGCTCAGGCCGAGTACACCGAAGAAGACAATCCGGAATCGCAGTGCATTCCCCCGGCCCCACCGCTGACGTTCGGAGTAGGCCTGACGCGACTCTCGATGCAAGGAGAGCGCCTACTGATCCGAACGGAGGAATTCGAAATCGAACGAATCGTCTATATGGATGGCCGAGGGCATCCTGTAAACGGTGAACGTACGCTCCAAGGTCATTCCGTCGGTCGGTGGGAAGGCGACGTGCTCGTCATCGATACCGCGCTTTTCTCCGACAACATTGACGGAAGCTTATTCGGCACTCCCTCGGGCGCGCAGAAGCGCCTCGTCGAACGATTGCAGTTGACGGAGGATGGGACTCAGTTGAGCGTCGCCTTCGTTCTGGAGGATCCCGAGTACCTTCAAGAACCGGCAACGGGTGAGTTCCTACTGGATCACATGCCAAGCGAGACGTTTATGCCGGCTGCATGCGACCCGGAGAGTGCGCGGCGGTGGATGGGAGAATGAGTCTAGTTTGACGGGTGTATTTTTGGTGCCCGTAAACGTTGGGGGGAAGCGCGATGCGCACCAATCGACAAGCGCTGGGAATGGCTGGGCGCGCCATGATCGCAGCATTCTCAATTGCTCTCTCGGTGACTGGCTACGCGCAGGATCGATTCGGCACGTCGCAGCCGCAGGGCATCATGCTGATGAACCGGCTCGGTCCGTCGATGAGCGAGCTGTACATCGCCAATGCCGATGGTACGAATGAGCGAAAGCTCTCGTCGGGCTCCGATTTCGAGTACAACGCCAGGTTTTCCGCCGACGGCGAGTGGATCGTGTTCACGTCGGAGCGGGATGCGCATGGACAGTCCGATATCTACCGCACGCGCCCCGACGGCTCTGGACGCGAGCGTCTGACCGATGATCCGGCGATGGACGATCAGGCCGCTTTGTCGCCTGACGGCACACGGCTCGCCTTCGTCTCCACACGCGAGATGTCTACGGCCAACATCTGGGTCATGGACCTCGAGACGAAGGCCCTGCACAACGTGACGGGAACTCTCGACGGTGACGTCGACGGACTGCCGCGGGGCTATTTCAGGCCATCGTGGTCGCCGGACGGACAGTGGCTCGCGTTCTCCTCGGATCGCAACACGACCTGGCGGGGGCACGAGCGAGGTGCCGGGGCCGGCCACTACCAGGCGCTGAGCGTTTACATCATTCGCCCGGACGGCACGGGCTTGCGGCGCATCACGCCGCCCGGCATGTCGGCTGGCTCGCCGGAGTGGTCGGCGGATGGAAGCCGGTTGGTTTTCTACGAGATCGATCCCGCCCAGACGTTTATCGCGCGCATGCCGCACCCCGAGAACGTCCCCGCGCAAATCGTCTCGGTGAATCTCGCAACGGGACAGCGCATCGAGCACACGAGCGGCCCCGGTCTCAAGCTCCAACCGCAGTTCGTTGGGACGGATCGTGTCGCGTACCTGACGAAGGCCGCGCCGCCCGAGGGTCCAGAGCCCGGACTAGCGTATACCGACGGTGAGGGCGCGCCCGGATCGATGCGCAATCCGTCGTGGTCGAGTGACGGTCGCTTGGTAGTCTACGAGAAGACGGACTATGCACCGAGACCTCAGAATCAACGCCTCTACAGCTGGAACCCAGACTACGAATATCGGTTCACGGACGTCTTTCCGAGCTTCTCGCCGCAAGGCATCCTGACGACAACCGGGTTGAGCGCGACGCTCGGTAATCCGCAGACGCCCATTTCGACGATGAATGCCGACGGCTCCAACGAACGGCGAATTTTTCACGATCAGTCCGGTGCTGCGATGATGTCCAGTTGGTCGCCTGACGGAGAACGGCTGGTCTTCGGGTTGGGCGGTTTCTTCGGCGCTCGTTATGCGCGGCCCGCGAAGCTGGTCATGATCGACGCCGACGGATCGAACCGCCGCGATCTCACCGACGACTTGCCGAATGCCGGCTTCCCGGACTGGTCGCCCGACGGCAATCTGATCGTCTACCGCGTCTGGGGAGATGACGGTCAGGGCGGCGAGGCGCGCGGGTTGAGATTGCTCGATCTCCGCGATGGCTCGGTCAGCGTGCTAACCGAAGAGTGGGACAACTTCCCGTACTGGTCGCCGAATGGTGAGTTGATCCTGTTCACACGGCAGAGAAGCGACGACCAGGATTTCGACCTCTACACGATACGGCCGGACGGTACGCGTTTGACGCGGCTTACGACATCTCCGGGTGCCGACGGGCATGCGACCTGGACAGCGGACGGCCAGTCCATCTTTTTTATGAGCGCACGCAGCGGGTTCAAGGATGAGGCATCGCTCTACGATTTCTCGCCGCAGCCCTATGCGCAGGTGTTCATCATGAACGCGGACGGCACGGGCGCTCGGCAGTTGACGAACAGTCGGTGGGAGGATTCGATGCCGGTCTTCGTGCCGGAGAGCGAGCTTCCGTTTGGCCGACCGTGACCTCAGACGTTGATTCTTGGGTACTGGTTACCGTCGTATGTTGATTTGTTGGTAACCGGTACCGATGTTTAGTACGCAGCGATGCAATCGCCGAGTTCCGAAAGGCTGGCTACTTCGATCGTCGGCGCTCTGCCCCACGGGTCGAATAGCGCGTCCGCGCTGCGCTTGACCCATGCGGCGC
>JAHEEN010000314.1 GCA_024640685.1 Rhodospirillaceae bacterium | reverse complement strand
CCGATATGTCGAACTGCCAAGAGAACGCAACTGCAATTGGAAGACCCAAAGCCGCTGCAATCCAGACGTAGCGAATTGCTGCATCCGGAATACTCAATCCGGGAAACGCGAGGTCAGCTACTTGGATAACAACCCAAGCCGCAACCACATAAGCAGCCGCTATTTTTAGTACTTTGCGCCGCTTAAGTTCGCTAATCAGTGACATCACGGTCTCTCCAAACAATTGCCATCTTGCTAGACAACGACTGAAGCTTGTCGGGCATAAGATTAACCGGATCGTAAAGCGCCATTCGAGTATCACTCGCGGCGCGTCTAGGATAGCAGAAAGAGCGCTCAGGACCGGCGGCGATCTGCGTCTTCGTCTGTTATTGGGCGCAGCTCATCATGACGTTGAAACGTCGGTTCGTCTGTCCGCTGAAGAGCCCTGTCTCATGAACTTGTTTGACGGGTTGGCGATCGTCCGCTTCTGGCCGTTGGCGGCCAGCCATCCTTCCCACAAAGCGGCCGTTCGAGTGGCTGCTATTGATACGAGCAGTCGCCTGGCAATATCAAGCCAGTCCGTCTGTTGTCGCATTGACGGCTACAGCGGGTAGCTATCTTCTTTGCGTTACAGGCGTCCGCGTGGCGGGTTGCAAAGATCGGCCGGCGCGTCAACTCAGTAGACGAAACACGGCCGTGCCGGCGAGCGTGCCGATTGCATACCCGAGTACGCCGACGAGCACGCCCGGCGTGACCAGGTCATGCCAACCGCGGGCTGCGGCGAGCGCGGGCGCCGTAGTTGCGCCGAGGACGGCGGCATTCGAGGCAGTGACGAGTTCAGGCAGGGTCAGTCCGGCGAGGCGTCCGACGCCCAGCAGGATGGCGAGGTGAATACTGAGCAGGATCACGACGAGCACGACCAGCAGCGGCGCGATTCGGATCATTGCCACGAGATCGGCGCCGGCGGCGATCGCGGCAAAAAAGACGAATGCGAGCCCCACCCCGAGTTCGAAGCCACCGTGCAGCTTCTCCATCCAGTGCGGGAACAGGGTTGCGGCTGCAACGACAAGCACGGTGATGACCGCGTAGCGCGCGCTGGGTTCGTCGATCCACGCCGTGATCGCGTCGCCGACGGCGACAAAACTGATGGCGGTGGCGAGCGCCAGCGTGATGCTCGTTGCCGTGATCGAATCACTGTGCGTCGCGACGGCCTCCTCTTCTTCGCCGTGCTCGTGTTTCGAAAACCGTCGCGCCAGCCATTTCCAGCCCGGCAACATGGCCAGCACGCTGAGAAACAAGGCGCTGAAGAGATTGTCGGTCGCGGTGGCGGCGGACAGGAACGAGCGGTCGGCGCCCAGCCCCGTGATTTCGGCAAGCGCGGCGTAGTTGACGGAACCGCCGATGTACGTGGATGTGAACAAGCCGGCAATGCCGGCCTCGCGCATGGCGGGATCGGTGATCGCAGCGCTCGCCAGCGAGCCGAGGTCGAGGACGCTGACGGCGACCAGCACGCCGACGATGGTGCCGGCGCTCGCAATCAGGAAAGCCATGGCCATGCGTGTCGTCTCGAAAAAGATGGTGCGCAGGTTGGCCTTGAACAGGAACAGCGGGATCAGGATCGGCACGAAATAGGCGAACACGAAATCCATGGCCGGGGCCGAGTGCGGAATGATGCGCAGGTTGGCCGCGGCGATGGCCGCGAGGATCGCGATGACCGCGCCGGTCAGGTGCGAGCCAATGCGCGTACGTTCGGCGAGAAAGCCACCGCTCGCAATCAGGAACAAGACGGCCATGATGGCCACGTCATTGTCGGCGCTGATCAGGGTCACGTGTCACATATCTCCCGCAGAACGGACGTGGCGAACGTGCCGCGCCCGAGACTGAAGGACACGGTAACAGCGTCGGGCTCTGCCGACCATTCGAGGTTCTGAACAACGAGCCGGAAACTGCGCCGGCCCTCCTCGACACGCGCCTTGTATAGCGCCGCCTGCCAGGCGTCGGGGCCGAGCCCCGAGTTTTCGCCGGCAAGCACCCCCGCCGGATGGATGTCCATGGCTTGTAGCCGGGCACGTAGGTCGTCATCGACATCAACAACGTCGAACACGCTGCCCGTGCCATCGAGGTTGGCCTTGTCGCCGGGTAACAGCGTGTTCCACGTGCCGGCGCGGACGCGCGCATCGAGTTGTTCGTTGAACAACAGCGAACGAATCGTCGAGATCGCGATGCTGCGTTTGTGGCGCGGCAGCCGCTTGCCGCCGGCCCATGCGTCGGCGAGTTCGACGTTGCCGCCGTCGTGTCCGAAACGCTGCTCGCCGAAATAGTTTGGGACGCCCCGCTCCCGGATGAGCGTCAGTCGCGCGCCGAGCGCCTCGACATGCTGCTCGACGCCGTCACCGCGCAAGACGATGCGAAACGTATTGGACTTGTGAGCGCCGCGTCGCAGCTTGCGATTGTGGCGCTGCACATCGAGGACTTCGACGCCTTCGACGTCGAGCGCGGACCAGTCGGGCGCATGCCAGCGCGGCACGCTGAACCACTGCGTCGTGACGGCGTGGCGGTCTTTGAGGCCCGAGTAGCCGACGTCGCGCGCCGGCACATCGGCATGGCGCGCGAGTTGCCGCGCGACCCATTCGGTGTTGGCAGAGGTCTTGCGCAGCCACAGGTAGTCGTGCTCGCCGTCGCCGGTGAATTCCCAGCCGAGCATTTCGGTGACGTCGAAATCCGCGGGTGTGGTGCGAATGGCGGCTTTGAACAACGGGGCGCCGCAAGCGCGGGCCCAGTCAGGAAGCGGCACGGGTGCGCCTAGTTCGACGCGTCGGCGACCGGCACGACCTGGTAGAAGGTCTCGTCGCGGCCGATCATGCCGAGGTCGGTACGGGCGCGCTCTTCGGCGGCGTCACTGCCCTGCTTCAGATTGATAACTTC
>JAHEEN010000107.1 GCA_024640685.1 Rhodospirillaceae bacterium | reverse complement strand
AACACCGATTCGGCATATTGCTTGCCTCGCCGGCGTCGAGCGGCCCGAGCTTGCGCCCACTGATGAACTCGGCCATCGCGAGCTTGTAATCGTCGGACAGCCCCTCTGCGTGCACGCGCATCGCGCCGGTCGTTACGGCTTGCAGGATCGTCTCCGGAGCCAGCTGTTGCAGCGTCGAATAGGGCGGGGCTGTTTCGGCACCAGCCGCCGTTTCATCGCCGGCGGCGCCATGACAGATTGCACAGCGCTCATCGATCGCGCGGATCACGCGCGACGCTGTCTGCGCGTCGGCGGTCGCCGCCACAAACATAAGTGACAGAAGCGCGGCGGTAAGGCGCTGCTGCCCAAAAGCGCACGAGAACGGGCTGGGCCAAACGGTCACGAGCATCGGCAATATCCACGGGTTACACAGGGGCCGCAGCCTAGAGGGAAGCGGCCTGGGCCGTCAACGGCCGTCGGCCGAGGGCCGCGCAGAAGTCACTCTTAGCAGGTCGAATCTGGCTCGGGGTGTTGTAGAATCATCCGATGAACCGAGGGGGACTCATGAGACACGTTGCGATACCGGCGGGCACGCTGCTCGTTTGCCTGGCTGTGGCTGGATGCCAAAATGACACCGCGGACACCGCGCAGACGGCTGAGCCCACAATCGAGGGGGTCTGGAGCACGACTACGACGCACATCATGGAGCCCGGCTGGACAGTCGACGAACTGTTTGCCGGCAACCTGTCGCCGGAGAGCTACGCGTACATCGACGAGCTGCTGCAGCCCGAGTACGACCACATGTCGGCGGGCGAGATTCGCCGTGCTGTCGGTGATCACAATGTTGGAGTTATCAGAGACCATATGACGGCATACGGCCGCGAGTACGCCGATTCGTTCGATCTCGCCAACGATCCGGCGATCAACTGCGAATATTTCGGCGTCATTCGCTCGGTCCTTCACAACGACCCGATCCTGATCGAGCGGTTCGACGACCGCATTGAGATCAAAGGTGAGGATATGTCGTCCGACCGCGTAATCTACATCGACGGTCGCGATCATCCAGACGACGGCGAGCAGACGACGCTGGGTCATTCTATCGGTCACTTCGAGGGCAATACGCTGGTCGTCGACACGGTCAATATTCGCGCGAATATCGCCGAGGACAATCTCCCGATCTACAACGCGGACAACACGCGCACGATCGAGCGGTATACGCTCAGTGAGGACGGTCAGCGATTGCGCATGCAGTTGACAATATTCGATCCTGTCATGTTTCGTGAGCCGCTGGTGCTCGAAAACATCAGGCTTAAAACGCCGGGCGTCGAGCTTCTGGACGCGCCTTGCGAGTCGATCTCCGGCCAAATTTAGGACGAGGGCAATACGATGACGAAAACTCGATACAGCGTATTTATTGGCGGTATGTTACTAGCCTCGGTAGCCGCGCTGGCGCATCACAATCCGGCCGCGCACTACATTGTCGACGAGCGCGTCGAGATTGACGGCGTCGTGACCAGATTCGTGCCCGTCAATCCGCATTCGCGCATCTACTTCACGGTTACGAACGAGCAGGGTGAGGTCGAGGACTGGATGGCCGAGGGCGACAGCATCATCAACTTGCGCCGCGCAGGGTGGACGACGGATCAGTTCAAAGCCGGCGATCGCATACACATCTTGGGCCGGCCTTCGAGAGACGGGCGCAATTTGGTCGAGTGGACCTTTATCACGACACCGGATGGTGAAGAAGTCGGCGGCGGCAACGGCCAGATCGGCGAGCGTGTGCGCTTCATGGACACGCGCTTGGCCGAGTATCGGGCGCAGCGCGGACAGTAGGAGGTCTGCGGATCGGCTACGGTCGATCCACGTCCAGACCTTCGGCAGGCGCTCGTTCGTGGGCTCCCGACTCGAGGCGTTAGCTTTCGCTGCACTTTGTCTGGTGCCGGGATTTCTTTCGGCGCAAGGCCGTCTTCACCTCAATCCCGTTGTCGCTAAACTCGAGGCTGGTGAGACGGTCTATGGTCTCAGCACGCAAGACCTTTCGTTGTCGTACGCTCGCCAGGTCGCACGTTCACCGGCTGACTTCGTTTACGTTGACATGGAACACAGCGCTATGGACTTTGCGGCGCTGCGCACGTTTCTGCTCGCAATGGGCGACAAGGAGGCCGTGGTCAACAAGGGCAATGCGCGGCCCGATGTCGCTCTGTTTGCTCGCTTCGCACCACGACCCGAGGAATCCGAATGGGTCGTCAAGCAGGCTTTGGATCTAGGGCTGTACGGCGTGCTCTTCAACAGTGTGGATACGCCAGAGCAAGCAGCTCGTGCAGTTAGCATGATGCGCTATCCGCAGTTGCGTGACTCGCGCTATCCCGAGCCCAAGGGAGTTCGTGGATGGTCGCCGGGGAACGCCGCCTGGGCGTGGGGCGTTGGCACGGACGAGTATGCACGTAGAGCCGACCTATGGCCGCTAAATCCCGATGGCGATTTGTTGGCCGTCATGATGATCGAGTCGAGCGAAGGCTTACGAAACGTCGACGCGATCGCGAGAACGCCTGGTGTCGGCGCGCTGTTCGTGGGTGCTGGCGGTGACCTCAGCCGGTCGCTGGGCGTGCTGTCTGGCTCGCCTGAGCTCGAGGAGGCGTTCGGGCAAATTATCGCCGCCTGTCAACGCAATAATGTGGCTTGCGCAATCTCGGCGAATACCGGAGAGGACGTCGCCCGACGCGTCAGGGAAGGTTGGCAAATAATTCGCACGACAGTCGCGGCCGCCAACGCAGGCCGAGCCTTGCTCGCACAGTGATGCGGCTGGCCTCAGTTCAATCGGGTAGGCGAACAAGGAGAAAATCCATGGCCAAAATCCGTCTGCAGCTTTCCGCTTTCCATGCCGGTGTCATTTTCATGCTTGGTGGAGGTATCGCACATGCTGAGATCCAAACGGAATATGTCGACTACCAGCATGGCGATACGATACTGAGCGGGTATCTCGCTTATGACGATAGCATTGAGGGCAGGCGTCCAGGCGTGCTCTTGGTGCACCACCGCGACGGGTTGGACGAGGAGACTCTCGAAAGTGCGAGACTGATCGCCGAGATGGGCTATGTGGTCTTAGCCGCGGACATGTACGGCAAGGGGGTATTGCCGCAAACCGTGCCGGAGATGCAGGCACTGACGGGTGTCTTCAACAATGATCGAATGCTCACGCGCGCACGCGCACAAGCCGGGCTCGACTGGTTGACCGGCAGTTCGATGGTAGACGATACGCGACTCGCTGCAATAGGTTATTGCTTCGGGGGAAACGTGGCAATCGAGTTGGCGGAAAGCGGCGCCGATCTCGACGGCGTTGTTCCAGTCCATGGTTCGTTCCGCAATCTGGTTCCAGAAAATGCACGCAGCATCCGGGGCCAGGTGCTAATCCTTCATGGCGCAGAAGACGATGTTGCGCCTCTCGATGTCGTCAACAGTTTGATTGGGGATTTCCGTGCGGCGGACGTCGATTGGCAGTTGGAGTTGTATAGCGGCGCCACGCATGGATTTACCGCCCCGCAGGGAGCTGCTGAGGAGCGGGCAGACCGGGAATACAAGGCCGCGATCGAGCGGTTCTTTGCGGAGATTTTCGAGCCCTAACTACGTCCGTTTTTGCCTCCGATATCCATTCGGCAGTTGAAACGCTGTTAGCTGAGCTCGGTGGAATAAGTTGGAAGAAACGTGGCACGGGTACAATCTCGTGTCTACATTCCAGTTTGGAATTGGTGCTGAGAATGAGTTGCATTTTTCGAGTTATTGCGGCCTCGATTGCTTTCACGGCCTTCACCTCCGCGAATGCCCATCACAGCAACTCCGCATTCGATCTGTCTAGGGAAATAGAGCTCACCGGAGAAGTTCTACGACTCGATTTTCGGGCGCCTCACGTGTATCTGACTATCCGCGATGAGGAGGATGAAGAGTGGCGCATAGAGACAGACTCACCGCCTGTTATGAGGCGCAGCGGATGGACACGAGATTCTTTTTCCCCGGGCGATCTGGTGAGGATTCGAGTACACCCGAGAAGAGACGCGCGCCGAAACACCGCGCTCCTCAAGGAGATTGAACAGTCCGACGGCACAGTTCTCGCCTCGCAGCATCGAATTGATCTGCCCACGGAACGCGATACCCGAGATAGGGCAAGCAACATCTTCTCCGGTCCCTGGCGCGGCGATTTATTGCCTGTCAGCGCAGGCGCGCGGATACCCATGATTCGTGAGTTCAGGAATCTCGCGTTGACTGAGAAAGGAGAGGCAGCGCGGGCCGAATTCGATGAAACACTGATGACTGAGACGGCTGACTGCGTCTCGTGGCCGACTCCGTTCATTCTTGCCGAGGCCGCGCTTCATCCAGTGGAATTCGAACAATTGAACGAAAGCGAGATTGTTTTCCGGAGTGAGTTCTATAACACGGAGCGCCGGATCTACATGGACGGGCGCGAGCATCCCGCACAAGGGGAACGGACCAATCAAGGCTATTCCGTTGGAACTTGGGAGCAGGGCGTTCTCGTAGTCGATACGAAACTGTTCGCCGAACATCGGTCGCCCTATGCGAGTAGCGGTATCCCGTCGGGGCTTCAGAAACACACTGTCGAGCGTTTTCGGCTAATAGACGATGGCGCTCGCCTCCACGTGAGTATCTACGTTGAGGATCCCGAGTATCTCGTTCGACCAATGGAAGCTGAATTGATATGGAACTTTGCGCCGGACCAGCCGCTCCAGGATGCTGAGTGCGATTCGGAGGTGGCAAGACGGTTCCAGCAATAGGAAGCGTAAACCGGCGAGTTGGGCGCAAGAACTGAGATCGGCGGTCCGGGACCGGTGCTGAACAACTTCCGATCGAGGCCAGAAACTCTTTAGCTTTGAATGTGCCCCGTCAGCGGTAGTTGGGCCCGGCAGGTTGTTTGAACAAGAGAGACAGCAGCTTGCCGTAATCAAAAGTATTTTAGACAGATCAAGACTCGACTGGGGCGAACTGACCGCGACATCCGGGGACTTTGGGCTTACATGACTAATTGAAACTTCACGCAGGGGTCTGCGAGTCTCAGGATAGGCCTGAGTGACGACTTATGGCCGCAAGCTGTCTTTAATCAGACCGTAATCTCACGAAATCGTAACGTCCTCTCCTGAGACGGAGGCGGATTTAGTGTCCGAGACAAAAAATTACCAACCGTTAACGGCGAATGTTGGCGGTAAGAGTTCAGTCTTGGTTGCAACGTCGACAGATAGCCTCGGCGGGTACGGTCAGCTGTTCTAGCAGATAGCGTTCGAAGTCCGATTGGAACGATTGCTTGGCAACAGTTTCAGCCATACAGGTCAGCCACTGGTCTCGCTCGATTTCCGTGATTGGTAGATGTTGATGTGCCGCGGGAATATTGATCGGACCGTATTTTTCTTGATAACGCCTGGGCCCTCCCAGCCACCCGCAAAGAAACCGAGTAAGTTTGTCTCGTGAGACAGCCGTGTCTGTCGGATGCATTCCGTAGATTCTAGCGAATCTAGAGTCCGTGCCCATTCGATCGAAGAACGCGTTCACTAGTTGACGTATCCCCGGTTCTCCGCCGGCAGCGTTAAAAGAGACATCGTTAGTACCGTAACTTCGAGCATCTACCATCGTGATGGTGTCCTCAGTAATAACTAGTAAGCCAAATTTATAGACGCAGGTCGCTGTTCAACACGTTAGTAGTGCGGCGGAATCTCGTCTATCGAGTCGTTTGCTGGCTCCAGGGTCGCGATCAATTGCAGGCGTTCAGCCAGATGACGGACCTTGGTCTCGAGTTGCGAAATCTGCTGCTGTTGCCTATAGACCTCATCACTAAGGTCGATCATCGACTGATCCTGTTCAGCAATCCGGGTCTCCAACTCGTCAATACGAGTTGTGCTGTCCGTATCAGATTGATCCAATTTTGATCTCCTGCCTCTGCTGTTGTAGACAGTGTAACCTTAGAGCCCACTGTCGTTGACTATGAGAGAACGCCAGCTATCGAGCGAAAAGCGGAAGAAGCGCCGGAGTCGAAGAATAGACGTTGGTTAACGAAAAACATGGACTTCCCCGTAACAGTGTTGGCTAGCGCTTCCATTGTCGCGACCGGTCACATCGGACTCAAAAGTGGATGTCCGCGTCATTTGTTTAGGAGATCGCTTGCGTAGCAAACCGCCAGGCTGTGCGCTCTATGTCGCCGCCCGCGCCTTGCTCACGCGTCACAAGCACGCCTCGGCACTGAAGGCCTGGGGACTCAAACTCATGAAGACCAAGGGTCATCGCAAGGCCACCATTGCCGTTGCCCGAATACTTGCCGTCATTCTCCATCGCATGTGGATCGCCGGCGCTGATTTTCAGCGGCACTGCGAGAAACGTGCGGCATGAGCTAGTCACGCACTAGCCTCTCGGAGAGCCTTGAGGGAAACGTCCTGTCGTGGATGGGGTCTGGATGAAGCCGTATATGTCCGCTGCAGCTTAACTGCGCCCAAAAGCAAGGCTCCCCATACCGTCTGACCGATGTTTGCCGGCACCGGAATCTGCCCGTGTGACCGGGTAGAGGAGCGTGATCCACGCAGTGACGGTTCTATAACTACAACTTATGACGAGCTTGACTATGGCGCCCGATTAGGGGAGCGGGCTTTCGCCAGAATTCAGTTGCCTAGTGTTTTCGCTATTAGTTCGACCACGCCAATGCTCAGCCTACCAATCCATAAATACCATTCGCCACCCACCCCAGAAGAAATGGTTAATACACCGAGCCTTCATTCGCTGGTCGAGTCTGAAAAAGCCGTAACGTCCAAAGATACTGCTCTGGACAATGCCTTACCGCTTCCTCGACACTCGCGTTCATTACTTGGGCGTCAGCCTGGTCATCTTCACCATCTATACCCTGTAAGGGTGGCGAGATTCTAACCACATACCGTGACCGATCGAAATCATAGTAGCTGATACACGTCAGTATTTTCGCGTGCGTCGCTTTTCCCATTCGACCCAAAACAGGCACCGTAGCCTTCTGTACGCCAAAGAAGGGCGCGAAGACGCACTTGCTCTTCGACCCCAAATCCTCGTCCCCCGCGTAAATCAACACTCGGCCACTACGCGTCGATTTAATCAGCGGTCGCAAGCCTTCCTCGCGCGTATAGATTGTTGTGCCGAACCGTGTTCTACCCCTCGCAATCAGCCAATCCAACAACCGGTTTCGCACCCGGTTGTATGGGCCAGAGGAAATCGTGTGTATCGAGAGAGCTGAAACGGCGACGTCAATTGAAGCGCTGTGACAGAGCAAAATAATCGTATTCCAACCCCTATCACGAGCGGCTTGAACGTGATCGAAGCCGATGACTTCGATACGCTCACATAGGAAGGCGCGTGCGCGCCACCACAAGATCGGGTATTCGATGATCGCACGAGCTTGCGCACGAAAAAGCCCGTAAACCATATCCACTATCTCGCGTTCTGACTTGTCAGGGAAACATGTCGATAAGTTCGTTTTCGCAATACGAAATCGCTTTTTATTGCGTCTAAATATGGTTGCTCCCATCGCGCCTGCCACCCAGTCGGACACCTTGACCGGCATCCAACTGAGAGCAAAAAATATGGTTAAGCTGGCCCATATCGGCCAGTATCTAGGTGCCAGCAAAGACATGCTGAAAGGCGGAGATGTGCTAGAGCGGGTGCTTCTCGATGTAGTCGACATGACCTACAGCCGACGAATATCCAACGAGCCAGCACTACCGGACAATCGAATCCAATTGGGAAGGGCGCCATCCATGGTCACATCCAGCGCGCAATCTTTCTAAACCTAAACTAGCCTAGATCCGCATCATAAAAGAAACTACGAGCGTCGGCTTCCAGAATTGAAACTGTCGGCTCATCTGGTGATTGCGGGGCGAGTACTGTGCGTGCAGTTCCGCGCCCTCGGACGTCGATATCCGTTCGCAGAACCAAGCTCTCGGAGTAGTTGCCGGGCTCGATCAATGCCGTATCACTCGGACTCGCCGCTTCGATAGCGGCTTGGATCGTCGCAACGTCAGTCGGTACGATGATAGTAGCAGCCTGCGAGATCGAGCCGACCAGGATCGCGCACGCAGGCAGGAGTGGTCTTAGAAGCCGTGTCTTACACATGGAACGGACGAAATGTTTGAATCGCCCTTGATTTGCTAGACACCTTTCAGCCATCGAGAATGGCAACGAGGAGAGGTGCAAATGAGTAGCAAGCGATATACGGAAGAGTTCAAGGTTGCCGCGGTGGGTCAGGTCACGGAACGCGGCCACAGCGTGGCGGATGTGTCGAAGCGATTGGGCGTGACGACGCACAGTTTGTATGCCTGGATTAAGAAGTACGGTCCAGCCTCTGCCGAGCATCAAAGCAAGACGGCAGATGAACTGGAGATCCGACGACTGAAGAAGGAACTCAAGCGCGTCACCGAGGAGCGCGACATCCTAAAAAAAGCCGCGGTGTACTTCGCCAACCAGCCCGAGTGAGGTACGCCTTTGTCCGGGCACACAGGGCCACCTGGCCGGTTCGCCGGCTATGTCGATTGCTTGAGATCCATCCCAGTGGGTACTACGCCTGGTGCAGGCAACCGCACTCGCGGCGAGCGTTGGCCAATCGACGGCTTTTGGGGTTGATCAAGCAGTTCTGGCTGGAGAGCGGTGGCGTTTATGGGTATCGCAAGATTCATACGGACTTGTCCGAGAGCGGCGAGCGCTGCGGCGAAGACCGCGTGTATCGACTGATGCGAAGCGAGGGTTTGCGTGCCCAGGTGGGCTACCGCCGGCCTCGGCATCGATCAGGTGCCGTAAGTATCGCTGCGCCGAACCGGTTGAACCAGGAGTTCACCGTGGCTCACCCCAATGAAGTCTGGGTGAGCGACATCACTTACATCCGCACGCATGAGGGCTGGTTATACCTGGCAGTCGTTCTCGACTTGTATTCACGGCGAGTCATTGGCTGGTCGCTCCAGGCACGGATCAAGAAGGAGCTCGTTCTCGATGCGCTACTGATGGCCGTGTGGCGAAGACGGCCAACGACCAAGGTCATCGTTCATTCGGATCAGGGCAGTCAGTACACGAGCGACGATTGGCAGGTGTTTCTCAAGTCCCATCATCTCGAAGCGAGCATGAGTCGTCGCGGAAACTGCTACGACAACGCTGTGGCCGAGAGCTTCTTCCAATTGCTCAAGCGCGAGCGCATTAAGCGCCGTGTGTACGCAACAAGGGACGAAGGACGCGCTGATGTCGTCAACTATATCGAAATGTTCTACAACAGCCAGCGCAGGCATGGTTTCAATAACCAGCTATCGCCGGTAGAGTTCGAGGAACGATTTTCTAAACGGCTGGTGAGTGTCTAGAGAATTGGGGGCGATTCACCTTGTATCTGGTGCGCAACTCCGAACCGGGTACGATGAAACACGATATCTTCGTGAGCCTCGGCTCCAGTGACGTGTCGAACTTCCAGAGTCCTGTCCCGATTGACGAACTGAATACGTCAACGCCTGACCTCCATTTTGATCCGCGACACGGTTTCATCTGGGCGTTTCGAGACGGCGGTTCTGGTGGAGGCGATCTTTGGGAAACGGTTCAGTCTGCGGATGGCTCGTGGTCGGAGCCGATAAACATGGGTGCGTCGATAAACACTGCTGACGACGAGGAATTACCGAGTGCCACTTTGGACGGAACGATCTACTTCCCATCCAATAGGCCGGGCGGTTATGGGCAGCACGATATATGGGTTGCTGCAGCCGTTAACCGTTAATGCGGAAACTGGCGACGACGGCTTCTGACCGAAAGCTGCCACCGTCGACTCGGCAAAATTGCAGATGAAGCTCGAAAAAATAGCGCTTATCGCAGAGATCGTTGGTAGCGTTGCTATCGTCGTGACGCTCATCGTATTGATCGTTGAGATGCGGGCTAACACGGACGAACTGCGGGCGGCCACGGTTGCGAATATTGCAGCACGTACCCAGGCGATGCCTCTGACTCTGATGACGAATCCTCAGTGGGCTGACGTTGCGTCACGGTACTTCGCGGGTGAAGAGCTGACTCGTTCCGAAGCGCAGCAAGTCTACGGTTCGATCATTGTCTCGCTCAAGCTCGCCGAAGAGGCTTTCATCGCACATAGA
>JAHEEN010000010.1 GCA_024640685.1 Rhodospirillaceae bacterium | reverse complement strand
CTCGACGGCCTCGGGAATCTCCGTCAGCGACTCCTCCGGATACTGCAGCACGACGTTGACGGCCGTCGCATCGGCGTCCGGCGTCACGAGCTGGCTGCGCAGCAGTGGCTCGGCCAACGCAATCGCGCCGCGGCGCGCGCGCTCGGCGTCGTTTAGCTCAGCGCCGTTAACGAATAAATCCTCGACGATCAGATCGTCGTCGACGGCATAGCTGTGCTGGAAGTTGCTGATCGAGTCGACGCGAATCGCGTAAGGGATCTGCCACGCCGCATCGGTCAACGACTCGACCGCGGCAATCGTCTCCGCACCGAAGACGTCACCGCCGTTCGGCTCGACAACGAACAGGAAGTTGTCGTTCTTCGTATACGTCGCCTGCAGCTCCTCGAACGCGACGAGCTCGGGGTTCTCCGCGGAGAAGAACACGCGATAGTTGTTCGCGAACTCGAGGTGCGTAGCGCCGGTGCCGATCGCCGCGGCAATCGCAACCGCAACGACGATGACGGCGTAGCGCCAGCGAACGACCGCTTGCGCAAGCGCGGCCGCGAAGCGATCAATCGTTTCAAATGAGCTACCCATGTCGAAGCCTCCTATTGATTACTGTTTGGTCAAAATTTAACTAAAAAAAAGCCTATAAATGACTAATTGGTCAACAAATACCCAAAAAAACGCGGCACCTCGCGCGCCGTCAAAAAATGGCCTCGAGTTGCTCGTCGAGCAGCGCATGCGCGTGGGTCTTGTCGAGATACGCCTTCGTCGACATCGACAGCCCCCAGACGAACATCAGCAACATGTCGGCTAATACCTCCGGGGAGCGGTCCGCTGCGATCTGACCCTGCTCTTGCGCGCCTGCGACCGTGGCTGCAATCGCCTCGCGTATGCGCGTGACCTGACCTTGGAGCAGCTCGCGAACCTCGGTATCGTGCGGCGCGAGCTCCGACAGCGCATTCAACGCCATGCAGCCGCTCGGCCCATCGGGATCCTCGCCCGTCATGTCGATCAGCATGTGGCCGAGCCGCTCCAGACCGTCGCGCGGTGTCGGTGCCGTCTGAATCGCCTTCGCCCCCGCCCGCGCCATCTCGGCGAGGTAGCGCTTCAGTGCCTCGATGAACAGCGCGTGCTTGTCGCCGAACGCCTGATAGAGACTGCCCTTGTGTAAACCTGTCGCGGCCATCAAGTCGGCCATCGACGTCGCCTCGTAGCCGCGCGCCCAAAACGCCCGCATTGCCGCATCGAGGGTCTGATCCACATCGAATTGTCGGGGTCTACCAACCATGGCGACGCACGTTAGCAAATTATTACCGATCGGTCAATAATAACGATCGAGAAAATTGCAGGGCTCCGTATTCCGGCGACCGGCTGTCTAAGCGGTTGATTGGTTTTGGTTTTCGGCTTACAGCGCGCCGGTCAGATTGATGAACGCGCCCTGATGATCGAAGCTCAAGTCCGTCAGGTCGTCGGAGAAATCGGTGAAGTTGTAGCCGATACCGACCTTGAGATTCTGGCCTAAGTAACGCGACACGACGACGAGCCCGCCCGAGCGCTGCTCGTTGAGGTCGCTCAAGTCGAGCAGACGCGCCTCGAACAACGCCTCCCACTGCGGCCTGAACTCCCAATCGGTGCGCACGATGTATAGCGACGCACCGTTGTCGAAGAACTGCGGATTCTCGCGATCGAGGCTAACCTGACTCGTGCGCAGCGCGTACTTGCCGCCGACAGACCAGTTCGGCCGAATATCGTACGTGAAGTCGAACGACGCGATCTGCGATTTTTGGATGAACTCGGATGCCGTGTTCTGCACGGTGATCTGGCCGGCCGTCGGCACGTTGTAGAAGTACGTGTACTTTGCGATCGCATTCAGGCGGTCGTTGCGCACCGGGCGGAACGCGAAGCCGACCACGGCCTCGGTGAAGCCACCGTCATAAAACTGACCTTCGGTGCTCTCGCTCTCGGAGTGATTGAGCTTACCGAGCAAGCGTGCCGCAGGCGTGAACTGCCAACGGAACGTGTTGCGGAACAGCCAGGTGTCACGCGTGTTCGTCGACAGATCGAGCTGCTGCATCTCGTCGTTGCGGAATTCGATCCCGCTCGACAACTGCGCGTTCTCGAAGCCGTAGCCGACCTGGAAGCCCGCGGCCGTGCGTTTCGTCTCCGCGCCGGTGACGAGATCGCGCAGCGTGCCGATATCGGTGTTCGCGCTCAAATTCAGCCGCTGGGTCGGTGCGAGCGTGACACCGGTCGAATGCGTCAAGCCGGTCATGTAGTCGTTCTGCTGATGGCGCTCCTCAATGAAGACGCTCGCGCTGTCCGACAGCCGCGTCTTGGCGCCGGCGACGAGATTGCCTTCCTGGCCGCGATTTGTGCGCAGGCCGTTGTCGGTGCGCTCGTTCTCGAGCGCGTAATTCAGATAGAAGCTCGTGCGCTCGGAATGAATGTAGCTCGTACCGAGCCTGCCACCGGCGCCGAGGTCGCCATCGGAGACCTCGAGATCGATCCCGATGCGCTCGGTGATCTGGTAACTGCCGCCGACACCGACGCGGCCGTTCTCCTCGCGATCGCCGGTCAAAGACGCCGTATCCTGCAAGAAGCCATACGCATTCCACTGGCCGCGCGAGTCGTAACCGACCTGCACGACGGCATCGGTGCGCTCACCCTGCTGCTGCGTCAGCGGCACGGCCGGCGAGTTATCGAGACGTGTGTCCTGCCGCAGACCGACGCTCATGTCCCATTGCGGATTGATCTGATACCCGACGTCGACCTCGTGCGCCTCGGTCTCTACACCCTGCTCCTGGATCCGCGTATCCGATTTCGCCGTAACCGAGAAATTGTCACCGACCGGCACCGTGACCGTCGCGCCGTACGTGCGCGTATCGGTCAATGCCGACAGGCCCGGCGCTGCGTAGCCGGCATCGATGTCCTGGCCGTAGAGCGTCACCTGACCGCGCGCACGATCGAAGAAGTCATCGAAACCGACGCTGACGTCGACACGCTGCGCTGCCGCTTGGGCATCGGCAAATGAGAGGTCGTTGAAGCCAGTGAACCCGAAGCCGCCGTCGTTCGAGCGCACGGCCGTCGTCAGCAGTCCCTCGGTGCGGCCGTTCTGCAGCTTGACCCAAGTCTGCGAGCTCCTACGGATCGTCAGATCCGCCGCGCTCAAGTTGCTGTCGGTGTCGCCCTGCTCGTTCGAGTTGCCGGTCAGGCCGACCTTGACGTGGTCGTTGAACCAGTAGTGCACTTGGCCACCGACCGACATCGCGTCGAGATCCTCGAAGCCCGGCGTGTACTCGTAGCGCACGACGAGATAGGCCTCGTCGCCCTGAATCGAGTTACTGCGCACGAGCAAGCCGTCATCGACCGATGAGGACAACGGCTCGGCTAGCAGAATCCGGCCCTGGAGATAGTCGATGTCGTAATCGAGCACCGGGCGCAGGTTGACGACGCCGGTGACGATACCAGACGCCTTGTCACGAACCTCGACGCGCACGCGCTCCGAGCCCGCAAGAATGTCCTGGCGACGCAGGAAGTACAGTGAGCCACCGGTGCCGCGGAACTCTTCCCAGCTCGGCACGGTTCCGGGCTCGGCGACGAACGTATCGAATGCGAAGCGTTGCTCGCCGAAGCTCGTCGTCGTCGGCGACTGGTAATGGAAGTTACCGCCGTAGAGACCGCGATCGACCTGTGCAAGCTCGTTATTCATGTAGCCGATGTTGAAGTTGCCCCACTGGCCGTAGTTCTCGCGCTGCGACAGCTTGACGAAGAACCGGCCCATTGTCGGCGCAAGCTGCTCGACCGTGCTGTCGTCACCAAAAGTCGGATAGAAGTAGTCCGGGTCGATGCGGCGGAACAGCGAGTCCGGCGACTTGTTCATGAAGTTGCCGAACAAATCGTCAAGCGGCTCCTCTTGCGTATCGACGGCCCCGGTCAGTTTCCATTGATCGCCGAAGCGGCCGTTGACGAGAAACGCAAGGCGTCCCGTCGACGTATCGTCAAAGTTGAATGTCGAGTTCTCGCCTTGCAGCAAGTCGACCGGGCCGTTCGTCTTGTCAGCCGACAGCGTAATATCGGCCATGCCGACGTAGAACCAGTCGTTCTGCTTGAACTCGAGATCGCGTAGATAAAGCTCGCCGCTGCCCTCCTCGTCGAGCACGGCGACCTCGACCGTATGCAGGCCGGTGGGCAATATCGTCTCGGTCACGAAGTTGCCGGACGAGTCGACCGGCGTCGGCTGACCGGCGACGAGCACGGTCTGGTCCGGCGCAAGGCCACTGCCGGTTACGGTCACGGTGCCGCTCGACAGCGAGATGTTGCGCATCGCAAGCTCGTTTTCGCCGTAGTCGGCAAACAGTCGCGGATCCCAGGCTGCGGTCTCCGGCAAGATGCCATCATCGCCAGCCTCTGTATCCGACTCGGCGAACGCTGGCACCGACGACGCATCGTCGGCGGGCGCGGCATCGTCGGATGACTCGTCAGCGCCGCGATCGGGCAGCTCGTACGTCAGCCACAGCGGCTGCGGCGCAGTCTCGTCGAACGCGCCATCCTCACCGTACGCCCGCAACACGTACTTGAGCTCGCGGACCGGTGCCCGGAATCGCTCGGCGGCCGGTTGCCAGGCCGCTATCCCATCCTCGCCAATCTCGATAACGTCGACAGGCGTCGCACGCGTCGAATCCTCGGCGTCGAAGATACGAATTTCGCTGCGCTCGATGAAATACGAATAGTTGTTGTACATCCGGAATCGGATCGCGCCGCTAGCCACACGCGGCGGCTCGGCATTTTCGATGCCAGGCACGACGTCCTCGACGTCACCACCGTCACCGCCAGGGATCAGGAAGTCCAGCGCACTCATCAAGCGATTCGATCGCGGCGGCTCTGCATCGGCGAATACTGCCAATTCCGCCTGCAGCCGTTCTTGCTCAGCACGCTCCTCGGCCGTCATGCCACCTTCGAGCATCGTCACGGTATCGTCGTCACGAACCTCTTCGTTGCCGACGCCGGTCGTGAAAGGACCGAAGATTGGCGCAGCCTCGAAGTCCGATTCGCGAAGCTCCAGCGTGACCGGGAATGCCGATACGCTGAGCCGCGGGTTCGCGCGCAGATTGTCGAAATTAAACTGAATATCGGCATCCTGCAGCGCAACGTCGGTACAGCGCTGGATGTCAGCAGAGCTGCGGTTCGGGTCGTCGATCGGCTCGCCGTCGACCGTGATGCGCATCATGTTGAGCGCGTACGGATTCTCGGGCGCAAGCTCGCGCGTCAGCCGCGTGATATCGACGCCTTCGTAATCGTCGAGGATCGCGAGATCGTCGTAGACGACCTCGACTGCGACGAACGACTCTTCACCCTGCATGAAGCCGGCGTTGACGACGTCGCTAGAGTGCACGTAGCCGCGACCTTCAAACTCGACTTGATCGGCGGCGAGAGCCATATCCTCGGCCAAGAGCTCCATCGTCCGGCGTGCCCGTGCAGCGGACAAGCCGATGTCGTCGCCGTAGGCCATCGCGGTACGACGATCGAGGCGCTCGTTCGCCGTGTAACCGACAACGCGCAAGCGCACGTTGGCTTTGTCGGCGACATCGTCCATGGCGCGGCGCAGCTGCTGCGTATAACCCGCGGGCAGCACGGGCTGACCCTGATCGAGCTGCAATACGTCGATGTCGCCCCACGGCGGATCGTAGACCTTCGACACCAGGTTCGCGCCTGCGTCAGCCGGGCAGAGCTGCGGCTCGTCCGGCAACTCCTGCAACGGATCGTCGTACCAGAACTCGACCTCGACGCGACGATTGAGCCGTCGGCCGCGGTCGGTGTCGTTCGACCCGAGCGGACGCTCGGCGCCGCGACCATCGCTCTCGACGGCGGCCGTCGATAAACCCAATGCGTCTTGCACCGCCAGCGCAACCCGGCGGGCGCGTGCTCGCGACAGCCCGACGTGCGAGCCATAGATGCGCTCGTCGCGACCGACGAGCGGAATCGTATCCGTGTAGCCAACGAACCTGACGACGACGTTCCGCTTGTCCGACAGGTTATCGAACGCTTCTTTGACGCGCGCGATGAACGCATCCGACACATCGATCGTCTCCGCGTCGTAGTGCAGCGGTGCGATGAAGTTCTGTACGCGCGCGCGGTGCTGATGACCTTCTACATATGTGAGCTTACAGACAGTCTCCATCCGACAGACTTTGATCCGCGAAATCTGTTGCTCGACGAGAAACTCCTCTAGCGCCACGCCGTCGCGCACTTCGTCGTACCAGATCTCGACCTCGACGCGGCGATTGAGCGCGCGGCCCGCAATCGTGTCGTTCGATGCGATCGGACGGCTCGCGCCTGCCCACTCGTACGAGACCGCCTCGGGCGGCAAGCCGAGCGACGCCTTGAAAAGCTCCGCGACCTCGCCCGCGCGTTCTCTCGACAGCCCTTCGTTGTCGCCGAATACCGCGGCGAGCGCGACCGACAACGGCTGATTGTCGGCATGGCCGACGAAGTGCAACCGCACATTACGGCGATCGCGCATGCGATCGAGTATCCCGCGCAGCTCCTCGACGGTGCTATCGGGAATATTCGCAACGCCCGACCCGAAACGAATCGGCTCGACCAAGTTCGCAAGCTTGATCGTCTCGAGCTCTTCGACCTCGACCTCGCGCGTCTCGAGAGCGTCGCCCTGCTCGACAGCCACGTAGTCCGGATCGTGCGCCCACTGCATCGGCTCGGCATCCGGCGTCAGATGTCGCTCGACGGCCTCACCGCGCGGTGGCTCGAGCAAGTTTTGCGCGACCGCGTGCGAACCGGCTAGCGTCGCGAGCATCAGCATACTGTGCCTGAGCCCGATCATCTGCCGCCCTCTGCTGGCGTTACTGCCGAGCGTGGCTGGGCGGGAGGGCCACCACGGCGCCAGAAAATCTCGGGCTCGATCACGAGCTCGTAACAGCAATTGAGCGCCTGCCAGGCCGTCAGAATTTGATTCCGCAGGGCAGCAACACGCGCATCGACGAGCGCGGGACGCTCGACGTCAGCGAGATACGACAAGCGCAGCGTTGCCGGCCCCTTCTGAAGCTCCTCGATCAGCAAGTTGATTCGCGGCGCCCATTGCCCGCGAAGCTCGACCGAGTCCGGCTCGAAGACCGGGTCGGAGATGTCTAGCCCGACGACACGATGGATCGATGCGCCGAAGTTGAGCCGTAGCGTCTTACCGCGCGTGGCTCGTTCCATCTGCACCAGCGACGTCGACGAGCGGAACCCCGTCGGCAATGTTCTGTCGTCGATCTTGACGACGAAGTTGCTGCCACGACCCTCGCGCGGCACCGTTGCGCATGTAATGTGATAGCGGCCGTATTCGTCGGTCGTCGCCGCGAGGCCCGTCGCCGTGACGAGGCGCACTCCGCCGATGCCGCGCTCGTCGAGATCCTGGAAGCCGTTGCGATTGGCGTCATCGTAAACCTTGCCGATGACGTCGGTGCAGTCGAACGTCGGGTCTGGCGTCAGCCGAACGGTCGCGGTCGCCTCGCCGGACAGCAGGTTGCCGGTCAGGCTGTGCATGGCCTGGGCTCGGTTGACGTACTCGCCTTCGCTGATGCCGCCACCGACCGCGAACAGCAACTGCAGCGTATGGCGACCGGTCCCGGTTACGCCGAGATCGTTCCACAAGAGCTCGCGGCCGTTGACGACGGGCTCGGACTCGACGCCATCGATGCGCGCGGAGTTCGCGACATAGCGGAATCCGGCCGGGAACCGATCGGCGATCGTCAGGTTCGTCAGATCGAAGTCGACCTCGCTGTCGATCGTGATCGTGTATGGCACGAGCTGGCCACGCGTCACGTTGATCAACGGCGTCGTCTTGGTGATCGAAATCGCGTCCTCGAGAGTCGGATCGATCGGAATGTGGTTGTTGAATATCTGACCGGAGCCCGGCGACTGACTGTCGTCGAGCGCCAAGTGGACGTAGTACTCCGAGCCGTTGGCGCGCGCGGCAATCGCGGCCGACGGCGCGAACTCGGACGGCTGCGCCTCACAGAACTGCGCGGTAGCCGGGACCGCGTCTTGCGGTGATGCCGGACACAGCGGCACGGACAGCGGCGCGGTCGTCGCATCCGACGACGGCGGCATGATCGCCGAGTAACCGTCGACGTAGCCTACGCTTGGCACGGTCACACGAATCAGATAGTCACCGATCGCGCAGCCCGGGCCCGAGAAATCGAGATTGAACTTGTAGTAACCGTCCGCGAGCGTGATCTGGTCCTGCTGCGCCGGATCGACGAAGCAGCCTGCCGGCAGCGCCGCACCGCTTGCGGGGTTGACGAGCGTCAGGATCGTTCCGCCAACCGGCGTGCGTTGCATTGCGTCGTAGACGACGCCGTTCGGGTCGATCGGCAGGTTGAGGTCGAGCAGATTGTCGCCGGACTGGACGACGACATCGGCAATGCGCTGCAGCTCGTTCGTAAACGGCGAGTCGGTGATACCGAGCAATGCCGTATTCGTGCCGGCACCCGGCGCGACGAAGCGCAGCTCGTATTGGTCGCTCGTCAGATAGTTCGGCGCGATGCCGATGATTTGATAGGTGCCGTCGGCGGCCGTCAGCGTCGTATGAATTCGATTCGCGTTGCGATACAGATCGACGGTCCAGCCTTCGAGCAGCCGCTCACTCGAGTCGAGCACGTTGTCGAAGTCGGCGTCGTGCCAAGCGGTGCCGTTGACGATACCGACACCCGGAACGCCGCCGACCGAGATCGAGACGCTCGCACTGATGGGCGGCACGGGAGGATCGTCCCAGACGACCTCGGCCATGTTCGTGACGACCGAGCCGATCGCGAGCGTCGGCTCGATGATGGCCTGGAAGCGCAGCACGGCTTCCTCACCCGGGGCGAGATCACCGTAGGTCGCGGCATAATCGGCCGCGATCACGGGGTCGGTGAACACGACACCGTTCGTCGAGCCGTTGAGCGTTGCCGAACCCGCAACGTACTGCAGCGCGTTCGGCGTTGCCGCATCGATGTCGTCCGTAATGACGACGTAGGATGCCGGGACTGCCGCGACGTTCAGCGCTCGGACCGTGTACTCGAGCGTCGCGCCAGCAACGGCCGGGCCGCCGCCGACAATGGCGACTTGTTTCGTAATCGTCAGCTGCTGGCCGGGCCCGACGACGACGACCGTCGGCTCCGGCCCCGTAGCAGGATTTCCATCACCGTCGGTAAACACCGCCGGTAGCTCATAGCTCTGCACGAGCGCCTGATTCGTGATCAGCGTGCCCGGTGCGACCGCACCGTCGACGAGCAGATCGAACTGCACGACGGCCGACTCGCCTGGCGACAACGTGCCCTCACCCACGCCTGGCAACGGCGGCATGAGGTCCGTCGATCTCACCGGGATGCCGGCGACGAGAGGTGACGTTCCACCGTCTGGCTGACCGACTGGCAGACCGTTCAGAGTCGTCGAGTCCTCGACGTAGGCTGTGTTGAGCGGCACGTTGTCGGTCAGCACAACCTCGGTCGACGCCACCGAGCCGTTGTTGAACATCGTGATCGTGTAACGCAGCGTGTCACCCGGATCGACGACGCCAAGCGTGCCGAAGTCCAGGCCGGGCACCAACGCCGCTGATTTCTCCGCATAGATCAGCGGCAGCGCACCAACGATGTCGCGTGTCGGATCGTCGACAACGGGCGTGCGCGGGTCGTCGGACGGTTGATCGACGACACCGCCGACCGGCGCGCTAACGAAGCCTTGGTTGGAAATGATCGTGCCGTCGACAACGTTCGGGTCGACGACGACGTCGAACACGATCGTCGCTGTCGCCGCCGCCGGTGCGGACGCATCGGCTCTGAGCGCGCCCGGTGTCGAGTCCTCGGGTGCGTTCAACGGAATACCGGCCGTCAGAGGCGATACACCGGCCGATGGATCGGCGACGACAACGCCGTTCAGCGTCATGCTGCCGGCGACGTACGTCGTATTTGCAGGCACATCGTCGCGCAACATCGCGTCGGTCGCGTTGTCGGTGCCGATGTTCGCAACAGTCAGCGTATAACGCAGCGTCTCACCGGCGAGCAACACGGCGGGATCACCCGTCATGTACGCGGAGACTTTGTCGACGTCGAACAGCGGCGCCGAGGTGATCTGAATTTGCGTCGGATCCTCGTCGCCGGCGACGTCCGGGTCGGCTGCGCCGTTGACGTTCGGGTCGTCACTGACGGCAACGTCGAAACCGCCAACGGTCGCACGCGACTGATTCAGGACGAAACTGCCGTTCGTCAGCACTGGCGCCAGCACGACCTCGAACTCGATCGTCACAGTCGCGCCAAGCCCGCCAATGCTCAAGCCGCGGATATCGAGGAGACCCGTCCCGGCCGGCCCACCGGTCGGGTTCGTGTTCGTCAGATCGGCACCCGCCGGCGCACTCGTCACAGTCAGCGTCCCGGGCACGAATGCCGGCGGCGCATTGAGCGCATCGAGCGCGTCAATAACGCTGAAGTCGGCGAGATCGGCGTCGGAGGTATTCTCCAAATAAAGCGTGTAGCGCAGCGTGTCGCCAGGCGTCGCAGTCGCGGCCGGGTTGACGCCGGTCGTCACGTTCTCGACAGTCTTCTCGAAACGCAGCACGGCCAAATTGATCGTGACCGTATGCGCATCCTCATGATCGAGCGTTCCCGGCGTACCGTCGGTGACCGGACGCACGTACTGGCGCGCTTCATCATTAGGCGCTGAAATATCGACGCTATACCACTCGGTTGCGCCGGCGATATTCATCAGCGCAACATCTTGCGTGATCGGATCGAGCGAGGCTTCGTAGGTCACGATCAAGCGCTGCGTCGGCCCGATGGCGGCAGCCGGCGTCAGCATCGTCAAAGTCAACACGCACGTCGGATCGCCATCGAATACCGCCGAGAAATCGACGCCCTCGGCCAACGCTGCGCCAACAGGTGTCGTCCCGTTGGCCTCGTAGATCTGTGCCGCCAAGTTCACCGGCGCCGCGTCGCACATGCCGCCGGTCTGCGAGTTCGGCAGGATGTCGACGATCGTCAGCGCGTGCGCCGGCGAGTCGCCGGTGTTCTGCACGTTCAGCGTAAACGTGCCGGGGATACCGATGCGCATCTGCACCGGCCCCGATTTTTCGAGCGTTAGCTCCGGCTCGACGATCGTCATCGGACCGCTCGTGCCAGGGTCGCCCGGCCGTACGCTCGCATCGTTGCCGTTAATCAGGTTATAGGCGTAGCTCGCCGTATTCGTAAATGTCAGACCGGCAACGTTGGTCGGCGTGTCGAGCACGCGGACCGTCACGGCAATGACGGCCTGCTGTCCAGCCGGGATGTCGATGCCGCCCGGCAGATCCTCGATGACGAGGCTCGTCAGTGTCCCGGTGTTGTCAGGCGTGAAGGCCGGTCCCGAGACGCGCGCAACGCTGACGAACTCGAGATCCGCGGCCGATGCCGACAGATCGTCGAAGATTCGCACGTCATAGAGCGGCGCCGTATGCGGGGCCGACGGCACGGTGATCTCGTAGACGAATTCCTCACCGACGGCCGCGGTCGCCTGCGTCGTAGCTTTGGCCAATGCCGCCGGCGGCACGTCCTCGATTAAGAGCTGTGTAGGATCTTCGTCGCCGGGCACACTCGGATCGGCCTGGCCGTTGACGTTCGGGTCGTCGCTATCGGCAATCTTGACGACGCTGATCAGGTCGGCTTGGTTCGTGACGAGCGTGCCGTCGGGCAGCGCGCCATCGAGCGTGATGTCGAACTGAATCGTGATGTCGCTGAACGCAGCAACATCGATATTACGAATGTCGAGCAGACCATTGCTGTTCGTTCCGCCGCTAGGGTTGGTATTCGTCGCATCGGCGCCCGGCGGCAGCGTACCGGGTACGATCGTCAGGCTGCCGGGCACGAATACGGCGCCGGCATTGAGATCACCGAGGTCGTCGAGGAACTGAACGTCGTCGAGCGCGACATCGGTCGCTTGCAGCCGCAACGAGTAACGCAGCACGTCGCCGGGTGCGGCTGTCGTCGCCGGATTCGCACCGGTGTTCAGGTTCTCGACGGTCTTCTCGAAGAAGTAACCGAAAAGCTCGACGGTAACCGTGTGCGCATCCTGATGATCGACGACGCCCGGCGTACCGTTCGTGACCGTGCGTGTATAGAGTTGTCGCTCGGGATTGGTAACGTCGCCGTTGTACCACTGCGTCGCGCCTACGATGTTCGTCAGCGCGATGCCGTCCTGGCTATCGGTATCGAGCCGCGTGCGGTAGTCGACGATCAACCGCTCGGTCGGTCCGATCGCCGCGGCAGCGGTCAATGTCTCGAGCGTCAACTCACACTGCGGGAAACCCGTGTACGCAACCGTGTAGTCGACGCCCGGCACGAGCGGGCCTTTACCTGGCACCGGCGTCGTGCCGTCGGCTGCGAACACTTGTGCCGAGACAATCTCAGGCATCAGGTCGCACATGCCGCCGGTCGGACCGCGAGGCAGCTCATCGACGATCGTCACGTTCCACGCATCGGTCAGACCGGTGTTCTGAACGTCGATGCCAAAGTCGCCCCACTCGCCGAGATTCAGCGTCCGGCCCAGCGTGGCGGGCCCGGTCTTCGTGACAACGACATTCGGCGCAGCGATCGTCAGCGGATCGGAGATGCCCCATTCGCCAGGCAGCGGCTCGTAGAACACGCCGTCGATCAGGCGTCCGAACTCCCACTTCGCCGTATTGATGAACTGCGTACCGGGCGAGTTCGTCGGTGTGTCCTCGAGCACCACCGTGACTTCGATGATGATCTGCTCGTCGGCCGGAACGATCGGGAAGTTGTCGAACGTCAGGAAACCGCCGGTGTTGTCGAAACTGTGCGCGACAGGCTGCCCGGTTGCTTCCCAGTACGCGACGTGACTGACGTACGTGAGATCGACTCCGGTCGCATTCAGATCGTCGGTCAGAACGACACCGTGCAGGTCGTTCAGCGAGCCTTGATTGTTGATGACCGTGCCGGTGCCGGCGTCGAACAGCACCGGCGTCGTCAGCGTGTACGTGAATGGCACGCCGATCGTGGCTGTCGTCGCGCCCGCCGGATTGTCTTTCTCGATCTTCTCGACAGGGATCAAGAGATTCTGACAACCCTCTTGGATCTTCGTCGACGAGCCGTTCGTGAACCAGATCTTGTGCTCGAGGACGGAGTTACACGACATGTTGCCCGTGTGGACGACGTTGTCGAACACGATGAGCCAACGCTCGTCATTCTGGCCCGGCTGCGTGAAGAAACTGAAGTTCGTGTTGAGCGGATTGGATGCGGGGTAATTGCGGATCGTGCAATTCATGTCGATCTGCAACTGCGACGGCGCGATGTCGCCGGCGAAGCCGTCGAGCACACCGCCGAAGTCCGAGCAATCTTGCGCCTGCGCGGGATTGGAGCCAAACGCGAGAAGCAACAAACCGACGATTGCGAAAGGCAGTGAGCGCAGCCGACTCATCACAGGGAACCGACCACCTATGCGCACGCGTGCCGATGCAGCCGCTGCACCGCCAACGTGGTCGCTAAGCGTGAATTCGTTCGACGCGCTGCTCATGATCTCTCGGGCTACGAACGAGCCGCGATCGCCGTTGCGCGCGAGCCTAGATTCGCGCTATCGCGTCGGGTACACGACCGACGCAGATCGGCCTCGTGCATGCCGACTGCGCCGCAGCCACATCCTGCGAGAAAACGTCCCTGTCTCATTTCCAATCCCACTTGCCAGGAGCAGCCTGTTGTCTTGACGCATCCTTACGTCATGCTGCTGCTCCACCGTCACGCGTCACGTCCACGCAATTGGTGTTGTGCATCCCCACGTAATCGTGGCAACACGTTTGTCAAAATCACATTGAGCAGAAATATCGCGCATCAAGTGATGTCGATTGGGTGACAGACATCACAGCTTGGGTAACTACGGGCACACATTTGAGCCGGCCTCAAAAACGGCTTAGAACCTGGATCTCCGAGCGCTCGATTTTTCGAGCATCGACGTGCAGAAGTGTCGCCAAACGGCGAATTCATGACGCAGTCGAAGTTCTCGAGGATTATGTCCATCGACGAGCGCGTTAAGGCCTGACGAGTGACGCACCGCGCCACGAGAACCCCTGCTGGATGAAAAACCGATGGCAGCATTTCAATACGCTCCAACGCGCAATTCGAGTCGCGCAGTTGCAAACAAATATCGGCGTAGTTAAGCCAATAATCGACGTCGATTCGATGTCGACAAGCTGGCGGCTTGAGAGAATTGCGTGCCGATTTTCTCTATTGCACGCTCGACACAACGCCGAAGGCGCTCGTGAATAGTCAGGTCACGGAATCCGCGCTTAGCGCGATGAGCTCGCCAGACTAAGCGGCAGGCAAGAAATCGATCGGATAGAGGATTGTCAGCGCCGGAACGTCTTCCTTCGCGCCGAAGTCGAATGTCAGGACGCGACCGACGACTTGCTGCTCGAGCGCTGGCGCATTCATGTCGGACGCCTGAACCTCACAGAACGAGACCGTACCGTTCGACTCAATCGTCAGACGCAGCACGATTTGCCCGCGCAACGTCGGATCATTGCGCAGCTCGCGATTGTAGAGTCGATAGAGCGACGCCTTGTAGCGATCAAAAACGATTTGAATCTCTTCATCGGTGCGCCCGGCAGCCGCGGTACCCGCAAGCGGCCGATTCGACGTGCCGTTACCGCCGATCGAGCTTGCAACGCGCGTCACCGCGACGCCACCGATCTGATCGCCCGAACCACCGCCACCGCCAACATCACGACTCAACGAGGACAGATTGATGCCGCCGCTCGAACCGGGGCCTTGCGTCGTAACCATCGAGCGCTCCGGCAGGCCGATCGCGTCCTCGCCGGCGCTGCTGATTTGAGCCTCCGAGCCGAGCTGCGTCGATGGCCGTCCGGCCGCGAGATTCGAAAACGTCTCGCGGAATGCAAGAATACCGCTTGCCGGCGGTGCTTCCTCGACCGGCGCCGTCTCTTCGGCCACAACCGGTGATTCGTCGTCGACAACCGGCGCCTCGACAGGCGTTTCTTCCTCTGCAACGATCGGCTCTTGCTCGGGCTCGAGCTCCGGTTCCTCGATCTCGGCCTGAACCGGCTCCGGCTCGATCTCGGGTAACGGCTGCGGCTCCTCGCGAATCAGCTCGGCGAACCGCTCGGGCACCTCGTAATCTTGCTCGCGCTGAATCAGCGGAACGTCGATCAATGGGATCACGAGGCCAAGAAACAGACACGCCAACAGCGACGCGGCGAGCGTCCTGCGGAAGCGCTGGTCATCCTCGCCACGGTGTGCCCACGGCATGACGATTGCGCGCTCGGCGCGCTCCCCGAAGTCGCGCTCGATGAGCCATTCGGAATTACGATCTTCTTGAGCGATCTGCTGCTCGAGGAGATCGTCCTCGAGAATATCGAGAACGTCTTGACCTTCTTTGATACCCTCGAGCAATTCGCTGCGTCGGTTCTGGACCTGCTCGATCTCGCGGTGAAAATCGTTGATCCGAGCGCGAGCATTTTGGATCTGCTCCGCCGGGCTCAAGCCCTGTGCATGCTGCCCCCAGAACAACGCCGCACCGTCGATCTCGACGAGCTCATCGAGAGACCCGCAGATGTTTTCCAGCAGCTGGTACTTGGAGCGCTGCTCAGCAAGCGCCCCGAGCTCTTGGTCGATCTCGGCTAGATCGCGCTCGAGCCCGGACAGCCGATCGTTGGCTTCGTCGATCTTGGCCGTGACGGGCTGCTGGTCGTGTTCCGGTGATAGGCTCATGCGCGAATCGGTCTAGACCTCGGAAACAGCCACTTGCGAGGCCTTCTGCGTAACGGCGAGCGAGATGCGCGTAAAGCCCTCGTTCGTGCACGTCGACATAACCTTTTTAATTACGTCGAACGGAATGGATTTGTCGGCCAGAATTGTGACTTCTTGGCTAGCTGCAATGACCTGAGTGCTCGGGCCGATGATCGCCTCGTTGATCTCATTCAGCTTAGCGACGATAGGCTCGATGCTGCCCGTGCTCGCAGCGATCTCCGCAGTGCTGATCATTGCCTCGCCCTGAACGACGACTTCGTCGGGACTGATGAAGATCACAACTGTCTCGCGCGGCCTCGTTTCGACGACCGACTCGGGTAATACGACCTCGTTCGGTGAGTCGAGCACCTCGGATTGGCCCGAATTCACGAGCAAGAAGAAGACGAGAATCGTAAACACGTCCATCAAGGACGTCAGATTCATCTTCGTCATCGCCGAGCGATTGCGAGACATACGCTTAATGCGCCGAGAATTTTTCACGGAGCCTCTCCAATCGAAATATTCGGAAACAGCGCGACACGAATGAAGCCAGCCTGCTCTTCGTCTGAGTTCTCAGCTACGAGCACTCCTTCGATCTCGGCTACCTCGCTCAGCTCAGCGGATTCCGCGGGGACCTCGGCACTGCGAACGACGTCCATCGTCTGAATCAAATAGTCGTACGGGATATCTTTCTCGAGCAAGACGGATGCCGATTCGAGATCGGCATAGTCACGCTTTAGCGACATCATGTACCGGCTGAGCGTCGGGAAATCGTACTCTTCGTCGATCTTCGGTATCGCTGCGATGACTGCGCTACCGTTGCTGATCTCGAGACCCGTTTGCCGCACGATGACCTCGACGCGAAACGCAGGCGGTTGCGCCGAGCTACCGCCCGAAGAGCTCGGCAGCGTCAGCTCGACGATCGTAATTCGAGAAAATACAGCCGTAATGAGCAGGAACGGGACCAGCACCACCATGAGGTTCAGGAAGGTGGTGACGTCCAGCTCCATGGGCTGCTTTGAACGCAACCGATAATGATGCCGTCTAGCCATGACGAATGCTGCGTACTAGGTTAGGGCCGGAACTTCTGTGCTCGAGCTCGAGTCAGCTTCAACCCCGATAGCGCGCTTCGCTCGAGACGACAACACGTTCAGCGTCTTGACCGATGCCATCTCGAGGCTATCTACGATCTGACCGGTCTTTGCTGTCAGCACGACATGCGTAACCAGCAATGGGATCGCGACCATCAGGCCGAACGCCGTCGTGTTCATCGCAACGGAAATACTTGCCGATAGCAAATCCGCTTTCTCGGCTGGATTCGCGTTCGCAACGGCCGTAAACGCCTGTATCAGGCCCATGATCGTTCCGAGCAGACCCAGCAATGTTGCAACATTCGATGACAATGCGACATACGGCGTTCGCTTCTCGAGCTGCGGAATGATCTCCATCATGCTCTCTTCCATCGCGATCTCGATGTCCTCGCGTCGGCGCACCGCACCCTGACGGGCGAGTCCCATGCTGAGCACGCGCGAGATCGTCGACTCGTCCTTGTCGGTCATCTCGCGAGCCTGCTCGAACTCGCCATTCAGCAGCATCGGTTGAATCTGACTCCAAACACTAGCGTTCTTGTTGGTGATCAGTGTCAGCGTGATATAGCGCTCGACTGCGATCGCAAGCCCGACCGCAAACACCAACAAGATCGGATACATGAACAGTCCACCAGTGGAGAAGAAGGTGACCATTGAGTAGAAAACGTTCATCGCATGAACCTCATTAGACATAATGTCATAACTAAACTCGGGTACAGTTAGTAAGAATAATTTCTACGCGCTCGTTGTTGTGTGATAGGACGCACGTTCACAAAAACTATCCTCCAATCGCACGCAGCCTTGCCGCCCCATACTGCAACTGTGCTGTTCGGATCATTCCGCAGTGCCGGATCGAAGCTCGTAGTAACGGATCTCACGCAGAAACACGTCCTTGTCGACCGGACGCGCGCGCTCATTGACGATATCGTTGACGCTGATGCCATCGCCGAGCTCCGAACTCTTCCACGGCACGATCACGAGTGACTTCGGTGCCTCTTCGTTACCCAGAATCGATATGCCTGACAGCGTCTTGATGCCGTTGCTGGCGACTTGCGTATCCGCAGGCGACTCGGTGTCGGCCTCGGTTTCGCTCTGTGGGACTTCAGCATCCGTCTCCAGAGCCGCTTCCTGCGCGTGCGTGACGCTGAACCACAGTGAGAACGATAGCAGCAGGAGAAACTGCGAAGCTTTGTACATGATTGTCGCTCCTATAGTCCGTTTCTTGCGCGTAAGTCCGCAACCCAGATCTCGACTTGCTCGTCCTTGATCACGGCGTCGAGATAGGCCTGGTAATGCTCGATCGCACAGGCAGGATCACGCAGATAGAGATCGCAAAGCACGGCCAAGTTCAGCCGCGCGAAATGGAATGCCGGATGAATCTCGATCGCCCGCTCGTAGCTCGCGCGCGCCTCGTCGAATCGGCCCGTGCGGCGATAGACGATGCCGATCTCATTGTGCGCAATCGGGTGCTCGGGCGTCAGCTCAATCGCGTCGCGTAGCGCGGACTCTGCAGATTCGTTGTCGCCGAGTCGCCCATAGGCGATGCCGAGATTGATATAAGGCGCAGTGACATCCGGCACTTGCTCGATGACCTGCTGCAGTTGATCGATGCCCTCCTCGATTCGATCCTGCATCAAGTACTGCATCGCAAGATCGTAGGCGGTGCGTGCATCGCCACTTATCTGCAGCTGCTCGGTGACCGTGAAGCCCAGCTCGTCGGAATCGACAGTCGCAATGTCGCGCGGCGAACGCTCCAGCTCGGCTTCTGCGGTCGTTTCTTCAACGCCCGCTTCTAAAGCTGTGTCGGCCTGATCGCTAGTCGGTGCCGACGCGCAGCCGGCGAAGAACGCGAGCGCGGTCACCGGCAAGAGCCAGCGGGCAGCAACGCGCCATCGGTCGAGTCTCTCATTGTGCCGATGCACTGGAATACTCCTCCGTGAAATCATCTGCGGGCTCTAGATCGTCCTCATCATCTGGGACGCCATCGACGCCATCGGTCGATGCGGCCGGCTCGCTGAGCTCCTGCATCACAGCCTCGATCGCCGCAGGTGATTGATACGAGTAACTTTCTAGCGAGTCCAAGAAACCGCTGCTGATTTCATACTTCGCGTAGCGCCCGGGCATCAGGACGCCGAGGCGCTCGAGACTCTTCTGTACCCACTCGTTATAGACACCTGCCGTCACGAGCTCGAAGTTCGACTCGTGCACCTCGATCGCTTGCTCCTCGAACGGAAACGCTTCCTCTTCGATCGCGAGGTCGTAGTCGACGAGATCACCGGCCGCCAAGTCGGCTGGGCGCTCGGACTCGAGCAACGACCGGCTGAACTCGAAGTAGACTTCAGCGATGTAGTACGTGGCCGCCGCCGTGACTTCGCCCACTTGGTAGCCGACGAGCGACTCGAAAGTTTGCAGCGCCGCATCCATACGCCGCTGCTTCTCGGCGAGACTGTCCGCAAACGGCTGCGTGAGTTCGATTTCAATGAATCGATCGAAGCTCGGCTCCGCCAACACGAGTGCTGCACCGGCAGCGAGGAACCGGCTGCGATCGGAGCGGTCGGCACCGGCGGCACTATCGACGGCAACTATCTCGCGTAGCATCTCGTGATAGTTGACGATATCGCTGCGCGACTCATAAATATCGGCAATTTTCGAGCGTGTCTCCTGAGCAACGTCGAGGGGTTGCGGGAACTCGGCAACGTAGCGCAGGTAGACGTCGAGCGTGTTGTCGAGCAGCCCTGCTTCCTCGTAAAGCTCGGCGGCCAACAACATGGCTTCGCTGCGCAGCTGCGGATCGTCCGATTCGGCTGCAACGCGCTCGTACTCGCTCGCCGAGCGATCGATCTGACCGCCCTGACGGTAGACGGACGCAAGCTGTTTCGTGACCTCGGGTTGGAATTCGTGCTCGGGGAAACTCTCGCGGAAGGCCTCTAGGACGGATGCTGCCGCCGGCCAGTCCTCTAATCGGATCAGCGCGGCTGCGGCGTCGTATTCCGCCGCAGGCCGAATCTCGGATGTCGGCGTAACAGCCTTGACCCGGAGGAAATGATTGGCCGCAGCGCGATAATCCTCGATCAGATTAGCCTCTTCACCTTGCTTGTAGATTGCCGCTGCGAGATTCTCCACGAAGCCCGGCCGCGACTCGTCGTCCGTCGGCAACAGATCAAGCAGTTGTGCATAGGCCTGCTCGGCATTCGGAAAATCGCTAAGCTCGAACGAAGCGTGCGCGATGACGATCCATGCCGATCGCCGCAAGTCGGTCTCTGCCGACGGGTATCGCTCGACGACAGTACGCCCGGCCATGATCGCTCGCTCGAACTCCCGCATCTCGTACAAGTCGTCGGCCGCAGCGCCCAGCACGACGGCGGCGTTCTCGTGATCGGGAAACGTCTCGGAGAAACGCAGAGAGCTTTCGACAGTCGCACGGCGCGCCGCCGGATACTCGAACTCCTGAGCGGCTGCAAGGTTCTCACGATGCGCAAAAACGGCCGCGTAACCGGCGGCCGGCGCCTGCTCGTGAGTCGCGTAGTCATACGCCGTACGCTCATACTCCGTCGCCGCGGCGCCATAGTCCTCGTTCTCGAGCAGCAGATCGGCCAGCTGATAGTTGATCGATGGAGTCTCGGTATCGTCAGGAAACGATGTCAGGAACGCGCGGTACCACAGCGAGGCTTCATTGAAGTTCGTCGGTTTCGCTTCTGCCAAGACTTCGTCTTGATACAGCGAGTGATAGTGGATCGCCAAATCCTTGAGGTTGGTCTTCAGATAGTCCAAGACCTCGGGATGCTCAGCCACGTCGAAGTGCTGCCAATACTCCGACTCGAGACCATAGCGCGTCGCGAATTCCTTTTTCGCCTCGACGACGAGCAGCGGAAAATTGCCTTCGCCGTAGATCTCGGTAATCCGCATGCTGAATCGGGGCGCCGAGCGATGAAACGGATTGAGCTCGACGAATGCGTTATAAACCTTCGCAGCGTCGTTGTAGCGCAGCTTCGTCAGATAGAACTCACCGAGATTGCTGTAAACGCGATCCTCGTAGCTTCGCCGGCCGAACGTCGTAAAATATTCATCGACATACTCGGGCTCGCCGAGATTCGAGAAGCTCAAGCTGATAACGCGAAACGTGTCGGCAACCCGACGCTCTTCGTCCTCGGCATGCGACTCGTCGAAGTCGTAGCCAATCGACATCTTGTAATCGAGCAGCGCCAAATAGCGGTGTAGCGCTTCTTCATAAAATTCCTGCTTGTAGAGCGACCAACCGACCTTGTACAGCGCAAGCTCGTAGTACGACGACCCAGGACCCGTCTCGATGATCTTTTCGTATGCTTCCTCAGCGGCGCGGAATTGGCGGCGCGTAAACAGGAACTCGCCACGTCTAAACTGCACTTCATCGAGATAACGAGAGTACGGATAGCGCGCAGCCATGTCGTCCATGACGCTCATCGCTTCCTCGGGTTGACCGATCTCGTCGTACGCACGCGCGAGTTGATAGAGCACCTGATCCGTACGCTCGTAGTTCGGATACTCGGTAAGGATGCGTTTGTAGATCGCGATCGCTTCTAGCGGGCCGGCCGCCGCGACGTCGTCGTCCGCGTTAGGAATTCCAAGCGCCGGCGTATCGGCTGCGGCCGTCAGCTCGGCCTGCCCGGTCGTCCGAGTCTCGAAGTCCTGATCCGATTCGGATAGATCCGCGAGCCCCTCGACGTTGCCACCGGCAGTCTCGCCAGTCGCAATCGGGGCCGTGCTGCGCGCCGATTCCGGCAAGCTCAGCGCTTCGGCCGCCGGCCGCGCAGCGGCAACGTTATCGACGTCGGCCGATGGCTCGGGCGCAGCGAGCTCGACGATCTCGCCATCGCCGATGATCCCGTATTGCTTCTCGATCTGCAGATCGGCAAGACGCCGTAGCGCTTCGGGCGTCATCACCGATTCGGGCGTTTCCTCGAGGTAATCCCTGTAGCTTGCCATCGCGCGATCGAGACTGTCCTCGACGTCGACTTCCGCGACATCCGGCTCTATGTCGCGAAGCTCGGCGAGCGTGTCTCGCTCCGGCCCGCTAGCGCACGCGACTAGCCAGACACCAGCCGATCCGACGGCACCCCATTGCCAGTGCTTCATGGCTCTGCCCGACTCACTTGCCCTTTCGTCGCCCTATCGTAGCTGTCGGCAAGGGCATACCGTGCCTGGTTACGGTAGTCGTCGAGACGTCGGCGACGCTCGAGCAGCTCGTCGATTGCGACAAGCTCGAGCGCGTGCCCTTGACGCCCCATCAGCAGCTTCACGCGGTCGAGCGCTTCTCTGACTCGCGTACGCATGCGCGTTATCGGTCGATCGTAGCCTTCGAAGCTATGCAGCGCGGCCTGACGGATACGCACAAAGCTCTCGTATTGCTCGGTCATGACATCCATCGCCGACTGCAGATCGGCAAGATGCTCGGCAAACTCGGTCAATCGATCGTGATACTCGATTCGAATCGTCCAAATCACCTGACCGCGCAACCGGCCGATTCGGTGGCGCAGACTAACGGCTTCGGGCCGAGAATCGTTCCCAAGGCGCTCTTCTAGGCGATCCAGCTGACCGATCAGCAGGCGCTCCTCGTCCGTAGAAAGAAAGTCAGGGCGGGGTGAGACGAGAAGGTTTTGTAAACGCTGGGTCAGCAGCCTGTACTGCTCTTGGCGCAATAGAATGCGCGAGTCGAGCTCGCGGAACTGTTGGTCAATCTCGGGCAACAACGGCTCGTAGTACTCGCGTCTAACGGCGATCATGTCCTCGAACGCATCGAAGCTGTGCTGCCATGACTCGAGACGCTCGCGAAGATCCTCTAGGTCGAGATAGTTCTGCAGGCCCGTTTGAAAATCGTGCGACGCCGATAGCTCCATCAAGTAGTAGGTCTCAGGAGACTCCGGCAGCGACCGCAAGCCGATGACCCAATCCTTGCTCTGCCGGATCTCCTCGCGAACGAGGGCCTCTAGGAACTTGCCATCGCGAATGCTTTTGATCGACTCGTCGACCTTGCGCAGCTCATCGGTAAACGACTCTAGCGCCTCGCCGTAGAGCACTGCCGAGCGACCGAAGATTTCGAGCTGGCTGTACGCGTACGGCAGTGCGAGTTTCGCTTCCTGCACGGCAGCGTCGGTCGACTCTCTGCCAGCCAAGATGCCCCAAGGCACGACGGCACGTTGATAGTTCTCCGCGGAGAAATCCGCCCAGCCTGCACTGAGCAATGCCTGATTAGCTAACGGGCCCGTGAGACGTACTCGGTCCAACGCGCTCTGTGCTCCGGAGAATTGACGCTCCTCGAGTAACAGCGTGCCGAGCACCAGATTGGATTTATCTCGAATCGAGCGGCCGCCCTCGTCGAGGACTTCGACGACACCAGCTCGACCGAGCTGGTCGAGTGCTTCTTGCTGCTCTCCGTGTCTGAGGTACGCAATACCGAGATTGTAGGCGGCAAACCCCTCTAGCCCTTCGGCATTCTCGATTCGCTCGAGAACGTCAATCGCTTCGGGCACTCGGTCCAACGCGAGAAACACGTTGGCGCGTAAAAATTCAATCTCATCGACCAAAGGCTCGGGCGTGCGGCCCTGAATTCGATTCAGCGCGTGTAACGCATCCTCGGCCTGGTCTTTCTGAAAATGTATCCGCG
This sequence comes from Rhodospirillaceae bacterium, assembly GCA_024640685.1. GTDB lineage: Bacteria > Pseudomonadota > Gammaproteobacteria > Steroidobacterales > Rariloculaceae > JAHEEM01. The sequence goes on along the minus strand of JAHEEN010000010.1, from coordinate 12,703 downwards.
CGAGTCGAAATGCTGCCTCATTGCGAACGAGCTCATCGACATTACCTTCGAGAACCGCGGAAATCGCGCGGCCGGCACGATGATGCATTCGATAGTTGAGCTCGAAGTCACCGACTGAGAATTCCGCATCGCCGACATGTAGATGCAATGTGTCGAGGTACGGCTCGTCCAGCCTATAGTACTGGCCGAGCTCTGTATCCAATCGCTCCAGCGCGTCGAAGTATTCGCCCTGACTCGCGTAGAAGAGCGACTCACCGAAGTAGAGGTCGCGCAGACCCTCCTCGTCCGCGTTGACAACCGCAACGACGAAAAGCTGAACTACGCAGAATATGGCCGCAGTTCTGGCCACGAGTTACCACTCTCCCAACTGAATCGCGCCGCCGCCCGAACCGGGCCCGGCCAACGTCAGCTCAACGAGCCGCGGATTGATGCCTTTATTGAATGTGAACCGCTCGGAGTTCGAGAAGTCACGACCCGACGCGGATTTCCCGGTGACGGAAACGAACAACTCGTGATTACCGGTCGTGACGTTACCGGTATAGATTCGCTGCACGCCGCCATCCTGCAACGCTTCGAGCTCCTTGAAGCTATAGATATAGTGCGCAGCAAGCTCGCCGTCGATTTCTATCTGCACGGCATCGAGGCGAAACGAATCACCATCTGCGAGCGCAACGAATACTGCGAGTTGGGTATTCGATGGAAACAACAAGCGTTCTTCGAGCGTCCCGAGCTCCGCAGCTATACCGAGCACGTCCGACTTTATCTCTTGAACTTGCTCATCGAGGCTGCGCATCTGCTCGCGGGAATCGGGTTGCGCCGACACAGTGAGCGAATGGAATAGCAGCACGACGGCGAGTGGAATTACGCGACTCATTGTTGACATTCCCTTGCAAATAACTGCTTGGCGAACGGCACAAATTGACACAGACACTCCTTCGTCTGCGTTCTAACTATGCTTGCAATACGCCGTCGCGCACAGGGGACAAGTGTTGACGAATTGCTAACTTCAATGTGTGAACTGCACCGCAATTATCCGCTCGGACTTTTTCTGTGGCGCTTTTTAACAGAATCCAAAATAAGTGAGGACTGCGAAGAACGTCACGGTCTCGTGTTATTCGGGAACGTACTTTTCACCAGCTATCAGTCGTGAAATAGAAGAATTAAATCCAATGAAGCCGACTTCGAATGCAGCCTATGCGATTGGGGAAACATCAATCGAGGAGCTTGCCGCACGAGGCGGAATTACTGCAGAGCACGTCGTTCTAGACGGCGGTGGAGACGACGCTCCGGATGAGCAGCGCAGCACTGTCGTGCGGCAGAGCATCGAGCTCAAGAACCCGATTCAGCGCACGCGGATCGAGCTGCGCATCTTCAAAGACGGCTTCATGTCCGTGCTCGAGCATAAGGGCAAGCGGCGGCGGCCGGAGCGCGTCATTGACCTCAGATACTTGGATGCGGCGCCGAAACTATCCCGTTACATCGCAATGAAGACTGCGAAACTGGCTGGAACCCTGGCGGTCTCGACAATGATCTGGTCGGTACTCGCAATCCTCGGCCTATGGCCTGCCGTCACAGGTATGCTCACTTGCGCATCGCTCGTAGCTACCGGCGTCACTGTTCGACGCTACGCGCTGAAGACGCGAGATACGATCGAGTTTCAGACGCGTACTGGCCGTGCCACTGTCCTATCGCTCGTTGCAAACATCGGATCTCAGCAAGCCTATCGGGCAGCAGTGCCGACAATCGTCGCAGCCATTCGGCATGCGAACGGCAAGCTCGATGGCGACGCCGTTGCGCGACTGCGCGCCGAGGTACGCGAGCACTACCGACTCGCGCGAACGGGCGTCATCGAGAAAAGCGCGTGCGCGCAAGCGACACGCTCGATACTGAGCGACTTCTAATCCAATAGAAGTTCCCCCTCGGGGTCGTCGTCGCCGCGCACGGATACAGTTTGCGTGCGGGAGCGGAGACGTTATGTTAAGCGCCAACGCGATCGCTCCGATGCGTAAGGCCTTCGAGGCGCCACAAGCATAGCCTGCGTCGAATCAGGCGAATCTACCAAACTGCTTGTACACGGACGGTCTCGCATCGTCGACGCTGTGATCTCGCTCCGTCAACCGTCGGATGGCCGTCGCCGCCTGCGGTCCCACAATCGTGCGTTAGCGTCCGCAATCGTAGAATTCCGCCTGCATCGGATGCGTCTCGAGGCGACGCCGTGGCACTAAGAATGACAACAATCGCCATGAGTCTGGCACTCGTTACGTGCTCAGCTCCCCCGTCTGTGCTCGAGCAAATCATCGAGTCCGGCTCTTTGACCTTTGTGACGCGGCAAAGCCCGACGACTTACTACCCGAGCGTGGACGAGCCGCGCGGCATCGAGTACGAGCTTGCGAAGGGGTTTGCCGACCGACTCGGCGTTAAGCTCGACATCTACGTCGCAGATCAATTTTGGCAGATTTTCCCGGATCTGATGTTGAGGCGCGCAGACATCGCTGCCGCCGGTCTGACCGTAACCGAACCTAGAAAGGAAATTGTCGATTTCAGCCCACCGTATCAGTACGCATCGCAACATGTGATCTATCGCCGCGGCACACGCCGCCCCTATCGGATCGAGGACCTCTACGGCAGCGACATCGAAGTGCTCGCGGGCTCGGCGTACGTTGGCACGCTCGAGGAAGCAAAACGCGAGCATAGAAACCTTGAATGGACGGAGAACGCCGACGTCGACATCGAGGAACTCGTGCATCGAGTCGCCGCAGGCGAGCTTCGCTTCACCCTTGTCGATTCGAATATGTTCGAGCACCTGCAGCACGCCCATCCGAATGCGCGCGTCGGCTTCGAGATCAAGCAGGGAATACCCATCGCATGGGCGCTGCCGAAGCTCGCGGATTCGTCGCTGCGCGAAGCCGTGTCCAGTTACTTTGCCGAGGCCGCAGCATCGGGCAGGTTGTCTAGGCTAATCGATCGGTACCGCCTCGACGATCTCGACAAGTTCGACCACGTCGGTTCGAGGGCGTTCGTCAAACACGTCAGCGAGCGCCTGCCGACATACCGATCCGAATTTCAGGCGGCAGCCGGTCGCATGGGCTTCGACTGGCGGCTGCTCGCAGCGCTGGCCTACCAAGAGTCACATTGGAATCCAGTCGCAGTGTCTCCAACCGGCGTCCGCGGCATGATGATGTTGACGCGCAAGACGGCCTCGATGATGGGCGTTGCCGATCGCGTCGATCCACGCCAGAGCATTCTGGGAGGCGCGGCGTATCTCGCACACGTGCGTGCCAAGCTGCCGACTCGGATCCCTGAGCCACATCGGACATGGCTAGCCGTCGCCGCATACAACATCGGCTTCGGGCATCTCGAAGATGCGCGCATCATCACGCAGGCGCAAGGCGGTAATCCCGACAATTGGAGCGATGTCCGCGAGCGCTTGCCACTGTTGAGCGAGCCGCAATGGTACGAGCGAGCCCGCCGGGGCTACGCGCGGGGCGCGGTGGCGGCACTGTACGCCGAAAACGTGCGCCGATATTTCGAAATCCTATCGTGGTTGACGGCGGACGAGCTATTCACCGAAGAGGAGAGACCGACGCCAGACGATCGCGACGTCGCGTTGCAGGCCGGCTAGACACGCAGCCGTAACAGCGATCAGCGGTTCGCGCGTGCGGTGCCAGGATCGTCTAACGACGCTCGGCAAAAAAACCTTTCAGGAGCGCGGCGCTCTGCTCGGCACCGACGCCGCCGACAACGTCGATCCGATGATTCAGCGCATCGCATTGCGCAATGTTTAGAACGCTGCCACATGCGCCGGCTCGTGGATCAGCCGCGCCGTAAACGATCCGCGCAACGCGCGCGTGGACGAGCGCGCCGGCGCACATCGGACACGGCTCGAGCGTCACGTAGAGCGTGGTTCCCGGCAGGCGATAATTGTTGCAGCGTTCAGCCGCCGCACGTAACGCACGCAGCTCAGCGTGCGCGGTAGGGTCGTTTGTCGCAATCGGCGAGTTGCCGGCCTCGGCAAGGACCACGCCTTCAGTGTCGACGAGCACGGCGCCGACCGGCACCTCGCCGGCGTCGCGCGCAACCCGCGCACATGCGAGCGCGCGCTCCATGTAAGGCTGATCGGATTCCTGCATCGCCGCAGGCCTCGACGCTAGCGTGGTCACTCCCACTCGATCGTTGCCGGCGGCTTGCCCGAGATATCGTAGGTCACACGCGATATGCCCGGAATCTCGTTAATGATTCTGCGCGACACGTGATCAAGGAGTTCGTAGGGCAGATGCGCCCAGTGCGCGGTCATGAAATCGACCGTTTCCACTGCCCGCAGCGCAACGACGTACTCATACGTTCGACCATCTCCCATGACGCCGACGGATTTGACCGGAAGAAACACCGCGAACGCCTGGCTAACTCGGTCATACAAATCATGCTTGCGCAACTCGGTAATGAATATGTCATCAGCCGTTCGCAACGTGTCGGCATACGCCTTCTTCACCTCGCCGAGGATGCGCACGCCGAGCCCCGGCCCCGGAAACGGATGCCGCCCGACGAGTACCTTAGGCAACCCGAGTTCGATGCCGATCTTGCGCACCTCATCCTTGAAAAGGTCGCGCAGCGGCTCGACGAGCTTGAGCCGCATGTTCTCCGGTAGCCCGCCGACATTGTGGTGCGATTTGATGACGTGCGCTTTGCCGGTTGCAGCGCCGGCGGATTCGATGACATCCGGATAGATCGTACCCTGAGCAAGCCACTCGACATCGTCGAACCGAGCCGCCTCTCGCTCGAACACCTCAATGAATTTCGCGCCGATGACCTTACGCTTGCGCTCCGGATCGTCGATGCCCGCGAGCGCTTCGAGAAACTCAGCTTCGGCATCGACACGCACGACGTTGACTCCGAGGTGCTCCTTGAAGACAGCCATGACTTGATCGCCCTCGTTCAGGCGCAACAGTCCGTTGTCGACGAACACGCAAACGAGCTGATCGCCGATCGCCTCATGCAGCAGCGCAGCCACGACCGACGAATCGACACCACCCGACAGGCCAAGCAAAACTCGCCCTGTGCCGACCTCCGCGCGCACACGCGCGATATGCTCGTTGATGATGTTGTGCGGCGTCCAATCGTTGCCGCAGTCGCAGATCTCATGGACGAATCGTTCGATGATTGCCTGGCCATGATCGGTGTGAGTCACTTCGGGATGAAACTGCAAACCGAAGATCCGCCGCCCGGCATCGGCCATGCCGGCGAGCGGCGCATTCGTCGAAGCGGCGATAGCTACGAAGCCGGTCGGTAGCTCGACGACTCGGTCACCATGGCTCATCCAGACGTGCAACAACGTATCGGCGGGCACCAAGTCGCCGAGCAACGGGCTAGCCGACGGCACGGCAACCTCAGCATGACCGTACTCGCGCTGCGCTGCCGGTTCTACGTGTCCACCAAGCTTGACCGCGAGCGCCTGCATGCCGTAACAAATGCCGAGCACCGGCACACCGAGCTCGAGGACGGCGTCGTCGATCGTCGGCGCATCGGCCGCGGCCACCGACTCCGGACCACCCGACAGAATGATTCCGGCGGCGCCGAACGCGACGATCTCCTCGGCAGCCAGATCGTGCGGCCGAATCTCGCTATAGACACCGGCTTCGCGGACGCGACGCGCGATCAGCTGCGTGTACTGACTGCCGTAGTCGAGTATCAGAATTCGCGCGGCATCGGGTGCGCGTACGTTCTGTGCCTTCGGGTCAGCAACCATCCCTATTCGGTTCGATAGTTCGGCGCTTCCTTCGTGATCATCACGTCATGAACGTGACTCTCGCGACGACCGGCGCTCGTGATCCTAACGAAGCCCGCCTTACTGCGCAGCTCGACGACGTCGTGGCAACCCGTATAGCCCATCGCGGCGCGGACGCCGCCGACGAGTTGCTGCACGATCGCGACCAGCGAGCCCTTGTAAGGTACACGGCCTTCGATTCCCTCGGGCACGAGCTTCTCGAGCTCCTCGCTGGCGTCCTGGAAATAGCGATCCGCAGAACTGTGGCTCTGCTTCATCGCGCCCAGAGAGCCCATACCGCGATACGATTTGTACGAGCGGCCCTGATAAAGCTCGACCGCGCCCGGCGACTCCTCGGTACCCGCGAACAAGCTGCCGATCATCGTGCAGTACGCACCGGCGGCAATCGCCTTGGCGATATCGCCCGAGTACCGGATACCGCCGTCGGCAATGATGGGTACGCCGTCATCGGCCACTGCCGCGGCGACTTCGGCGACAGCCGAGATTTGCGGAACGCCGACACCAGTTACGACACGCGTCGTGCAGATCGTCCCGGGGCCGATGCCGACCTTCACGCCGTCGGCACCTGCGTCGACGAGCGCGCGTGCCGCCTCCTTCGTCGCGATGTTTCCTGCGATCAGCTGCAGATCGCGATGCTGCGATTTGATCTCCTTGACGCGTTCGATGACACCAAGCGTGTGACCATGCGCTGTGTCGACGACGATGACGTCGACGCCAGCCTCGACCAACGCCGCAACCCGCTCGGGCGTATCAGCCCCCGTGCCGACTGCGGCGCCGACACGCAACGCACCGAGCGAATCCTTGCACGCCAGCGGAAAGTCCGTTGCCTTTTGGAAGTCCTTAGCCGTGATCATGCCGCGCAACTGAAATCGATTGTCGACGACGAGCACTTTCTCGATCCGGTGGCGATGCAGCAGCGTCAGCACCTCTTCTTTCGGCGAGCCCTCGCGAACCGTCACGAGCCGATCCTTCGGCGTCATGACCGTCGATACCGGCGCATCGAATTGAGTTTCGAACCGCAGGTCCCGGTGCGTGACGATGCCAACGAGCTCGGAGCCCGAGACGACTGGCACGCCGGAGATGTTGTGGGCCTGCGTCAGGTCGATGACGTCGCGTATCGAGGTCTCCGGCGCGACGGTAATTGGGCTGCTAATGATGCCGCTTTCATATTTTTTGACGCGGTTGACCTGCGTTGCCTGATCTTCGATCGACATGCTCTTGTGAATGATGCCGATTCCGCCTTCCTGAGCCAGCGTGATTGCCAGCCGCGACTCGGTGACGGTATCCATCGCCGCCGAGACGATTGGAATATTGAGCGTCAGCTCACGCGTCAGAGCCGTCGCTAGATCGACCTGCCGGGGCAAGACGTCCGAGTACGCAGGCTGGAGCAAGACGTCATCGAAAGTCAGCGCTTCGTGAAGGATCCGCATTCCGAGCTCCACCGTGGCCAATGAACCGATCGCAGAATGCCGCGCGGCATTCTGCGGGACGTTCCGGGGTAGGCGCGCAATTTTACGCCCGCGCGCCGGCTATTGCACGACGCTCCCCGAGGCTCGAATTCGGACTCACGTATACTCGAGGCCATGACGTTGCCATTGGATTTCAGCGCCTCCGACGAGCAGCGCAAGGTCTACACGGTCGCGGCTCTGAACCGCGAGGCCCGCTCAGTCATCGAGGACAACCTCGGCGTCGTCTGGGTCGAGGGCGAGCTCTCCAACCTCGCCCGCCCCGCTTCCGGGCACATGTACTGGACGCTCAAGGACGAGAATGCGCAGCTGCGGTGCGCGATGTTCCGGCAGCACAATCGGCAGCTCGGATTCGAACCGCGCAATGGCCAGCAGCTCCTCGCACGCGGCCGTCTGAGCATTTACGAAGCCCGCGGCGACTATCAACTGATCATCGAGCATGCAGAACCAGCCGGCGAAGGGGCATTGCGGCAGCGCTTCGAGGCGTTGCTACGCAAGCTCTCGGCCGAAGGGTTGTTCGACGATATCCACAAGCGGCCGTTGCCGACGCTGCCGGCACGCATCGGCGTCGTCACGTCACCGAGCGGTGCCGCGATTCGCGATGTCTTGAATGTGCTCGGCCGCCGCTCCCCCGCGACCCGCGTGCTGATCTACCCAACCCCGGTGCAGGGCGAGGGTGCAGCGGAACAAATCGCCGCCACGCTCGCGCTCGCGAATCGGCGCCGGGACTGTGACTTATTGATTCTCGCGCGCGGCGGCGGCTCGCTCGAGGACCTCTGGGCTTTCAACGAGGAGGTTGTTGCACGCGCGCTGTTCGACGTCGACATACCCGTCATCGTTGGCGTCGGGCATGAGATCGACATGACGATTGCCGATTTCGTCGCCGACCGGCGCGCGCCAACGCCATCGGGCGCTGCCGAGATCGCCGTCACCGACCAGCGGGAGCTTCGCGCCGCGCTCGCGACGTTGCAGCGCCGGCTCGGCGTCGGAATAGCCACACGGATCAACGATCGCACGCAGCAATTCGACGCGCTCGCGCATCGGCTGCATCGAACGCACCCCGGCGTCAGGCTGCAGCAGCTCGGTCAGCGAATCGACGAGCTCGACGTCCGGATGCGCAGCCGCATCGTCAACGAGCTCGCAACCGGCCGAGCTGAGCTCACTGCCGCAACGCTCGCGCTGCGAGCCGCGGCGCCGCGCGCGCGGATCGATCGCTTGCGCGAGCGTTGCCGCTTCAGCCATCACGCGCTAGCGCATACGATCAGTGAGCAATTGGCTAGCGCGAGTCATCGGATTGCGACTGCGGCGCGCGCACTCGAGTCGGTAAGCCCACTCGCAACGTTGGCGCGCGGCTACGCGATCGCGACGCAGCGGGACACGGGCACACTCGTGACGGATGCAGGGGACGTTAACAACGGCACGGAAGTGACGATCCGGGTGCACCGGGGCCGCTTCAACGCGACGGTTACCGACGTCGAACAAGGCGAGTGACATACCGGGAATGCCGCGCTGTCGCTGCGGCTACCTTCTCGTGATATCGGCGTCAGCCAGTGGACCGTGCGATCGCTCCGCGTACGGGCGCGAAGAACTGGCCGATGACCGGCCGGAAGCTATCCATGTTGACGAGAAACGAATCGTGCCCCTGAATGCAGTCGAGCTCTACGAAATCGACCTCCCGGCCGGGCTCACGCAGCAGTTCGGCAAGCTCCCGCTGTTGATAGAGCGGAAACAGGAAATCCGTCGTCACGCCGACGACCAGAACCCGGCGCGCGCGAATCTTCGCAAGCCCCGCCTCCACCGAGCCACCGTGATCGGCGACGTCGAACAGGTCACTCGCACGTGACAAGTAGAGATAACAATTCGGATCGAATTGGCCCGTGAACTTATTCGCTTGGTGCTCGAGGTACGATTCGATCTCGAAATCGAGACCAAATGGGTCGTCGCTTTCGCGCTCGGCGGCGATTCGCTCTCGACCGAAGCGCGTGCGCCACTCCTCGGCCGAGCGATAAGTGATCATGCCGAGCTTGCGCGCAAGCCGCATCCCGGAGATCGGCATCGACTCGGACGTGTAGTTGCCGTCCTGCCAGTTCGGGTCACGGCGAATCATCTCGCGTTGCAGCGAGCGCAGCGCAGTCGCAAACGCCAACGATCGCGCACCCGAGGAGATGATGACGAGACCATGGCTCATGCCGGGGAACATAATCTCGAAAGCGAGCGCCGTCATGCCACCCATCGACGGGCCGACAGTCGCGTGCAACCGCTCGATACCGAGATGACGCAGGACCTCGCGGCCTCCGGTTGCGACGTCCTCGAGTGACAGCACCGGGAATGACAACCGGTACGGCAGAGACGTTGCCGGGTCGATCGACGCCGGACCCGTCGACCCGTAGCAGCTGCCGAGCGAGTTGACGCAGATCACGAAGTAGCGCCGCGTGTCGATCGGCCGGCCTGGGCCAACCATCTGCTCCCACCAGCCGGGCGACGGATCGGCGACCGACGACGTCGCGTGAGCCGATGGCGAGAGACCAGTGAAGATCAGAATTGCGTTGTCGCCGCGGGAATTCAGCGCACCCCAGGTCTCATAGGCGATGGTCGGTTTGACGAGCACACCGCCGCGATGGAACGGCAAGTCACAGTCCAGCGTCAAGTACTGGCGCGCCTTGCTCATTGCCAATGCCTTCGAGAATCCATCGGGGCAGTGTAATCACTGCCGTGGCGCCGCTAGTAACCTTTGGTTATTTGAATAGGCCGAAAACGTCGACTTCGGCATAAGCCCGGCTCTGTCGACAGCCTAACGTCGATGGCGGATGACCCGCTGGCGACGCTTTTGCTGGCGCCGGGTCAGCGCGTTGCGCCGGCCCTCGAACGGGTTCTCGCCACTGCGAAACTCGAGCTTGAGCGGCGTCCCTACTAAGCCCAATGCGTCGCGAAACGCGTTCGTCAGATAGCGCCGATACTGATGCGGCATCCGTTCTGCCCGCCCGCCGTGAATGACGATTATCGGCGGAAAACGCCCGCCCTGGTGCGCGAACTTGAGCTTGATCCGGCGCCCGGCGACGATCGGCGGCTGGTGCGCTGCGGTCGTGCGCTCGAGAATCTCGTTGAGCCTCGGCGTCGCAAAGGTTTGGCCGGCCGCCGCGTACGCCCGCATCGCATTGTCGAGCAGATCGTCGATCTTGCTGCCATGAAGCGCCGAGACGTAGGTGACGCGGGCGAATTCTGCAAACCTCAGCTTACGCGCGACCTGTGACTCGATTTGCCGGCGCCGCGCCAGCGACAAGTGATCCCATTTGTTAATGCCGATCGTCAACGCCTTGCCGCGCTCGATAACGAGCCCCAGCAAATGCAGATCCTGCTCGGTCACGCCTTCTCGCGCGTCGAGCAGCAAGATCACGACGCCAGCGTTCTCGATGGCCTGCAAGCTCTGCACGACGCTGAACTTCTCGATCGTATCGCTGACTTTCGCGCGCCGTCGAATGCCGGCCGTATCGATCAGCAGGTAACGCTGGCCAGCTCGCTCGCACATGACGTCGACACTGTCGCGCGTCGTGCCGGGCTCGGCGGACGTGATCATGCGCTCGCTGCCCAGCAAGCGATTGATCAGTGTCGACTTGCCGACGTTGGGTCGGCCGACGACGGCGACGGCCGGAACCGACTCGTCGCGCTCGATCGTGGCGGGCTCGTCCGAGTTCGGCAGCTGCTCGCCGACCGCCTGCACCAACGAGCGAAGGCCACGCCCATGCAGCGCGGCAATCGGCAACGGCGAACCGAGCCCTAGGCTGTGAAACTCGGCGGTTTCGATCTCGGCATCGACGCCTTCGGATTTGTTGACGGCAACGAGCACGGGCTTTCCCGAAGCGCGCAGCGCTTCGGCGATTCGTTGGTCGGCAGCTGTCAGCCCGTCGCGGCAGTCGACGACGAAGACGATGAGATTCGTCTCGGCTATAGCAAACGCTGTCTGTTGCTCGGCAAGACGGCCTAGCTCGCTCTCATCGTCGTCGAGCCCGCCAGTGTCGATGACGACAGCGGTCCTACCGTCGACCTCCGCGTAACCATAGCGCCGATCACGCGTCAGCCCCGGAAAATCCGCAACGAGTGCGTCTCGGGATCTCGTCAGCTGATTGAAGAGCGTGGATTTACCGACATTGGGCCGGCCTACGATCGCGACGGCGGGCAACATCGATCACGGTCCTAACGGTTCTCGCAACGGTGCAACGCGCGACCGTCACGCACCGATCGACACTGGCGTGCGAGCAATAGCGCGCGCGTCGCATGCACGCAGTTTATGGGACGCATCACTCATCGGCTTCGGGAACGACAATCGTATACGCTGCAAGTCGGCCGTCGTCACCTTGCGCGATAACGTAGTCGCCGACGACGATCGGCGCGACGCCGATCCGCTGCCTCGCGAGACGCTCGCGCGCTCGGAACTGGCCGTTGTCGGCCGACAGCCAGTGCAGATAACCCTCGAGGTCGCCGACGACGACCGTGCCGCGATAGAACGTCGGCGCCGTCACGTCCCGCAATCGCAATCCCGACTGCCGCCAGAGCTCATTACCGAGCGTGCGATCGAGCGCAACGACCGCACTGAACTCGTCGGCCACATAGACACCGTTGAAACCGGCACCGAGACCAGCATAGCTCGAGAGCTCCTGCTCCCACATCAGCTGGCCGGTGTCGAGTGTCACGCCGATCGCGCGACCGTTATAGCCGACCGCAAAAATCTCTCCACCGACGACGGCGAGCCCAGCGCTGATGTCGACGAGACGCTCGAGTTCGGTGCGACCCGCCGGCGCCGCCATCGGCGCCTCCCAAAGCACGTCACCACTCGCAAGCTCGTAAACGCCCAAGCGACCATTATCGAAGCCGGCAACGACCATATCGCCGGCGATGACCGGCGCGGTCGTGCCCCGCAATGTCAGCGGCGGCATCTGGTGCTCGACAGTCCACAGCTCGCGACCGTCGATAACTGAAAAGCCGCGCAACCGGCCGTCGACCGAGCGCACGACGACGACATCGCCGCTGATCGCCGGTGACGCCAAAACCTCGCTGCCGATCTGCCGGCGCCAGCGCTCCTCGCCGGTTGCGGCTTCGAGCGTCACGAGATCGCCGTCGTTCGTGCCGAACGCAAGCACACCGAGTCCGTACCCGGGGCCGGCCGAGAGCGGCAAGTCGAGTCGCGCCTGCCATCGTCGGCGGCCGGTCTCGACTTCGAACGCGCCGGCTTGACCGTCATGGCTACCGGCATAGACGAACGTGCCGTCTGTGGCCGGACCGAGACCCAGCCGCAATTGCTCCGCCGAGCCGCCAACGTTGACGCTCCAGACCTCGTCGATCTCGAGCGTAGGCTCGAACTCGACGAGCTCGGCAGGCGGCTCGATCGGATCTTCCTCGTCGCTACCGCCAAACATTGCGCAACCGGACGCCAACATCCCGCCGACCACGAGTGCTACGA
>JAHEEN010000106.1 GCA_024640685.1 Rhodospirillaceae bacterium | reverse complement strand
GGGTCGCGGCAGAATACCGAGACGTGACCGTCGGCGCCGAACGACACCGGGCCCTGCGTAATCGCGATGTCGTTGTCCTCGAGTGTGCGTATCGCAGCCGCGACCGAAGTAACTCGGTAGGCGACGTGCGTGTAGCCTGGGTATTTGCCGTCGACGTCCATCAGCACGTTCTCGTCCGGATCGCCGGCATTGGCGTTGTAGATCAAATTGATCTCGACGTCTGTAGCGTTCTTGACGATCGCGACCGCGTCGTTCGAGGCTTTCGCTATCAATGTGAAGCCGAGCGCCTCATAGAACTTCAGTGCACGATCGAGATCGCGGACTCGCAGGCCGACGTGATCAACGCGAGCTATGTCCATATGTCTATGCTCCCAGACTCCATCGCGTCAACGGGTCTTCGTTGCAACGAACGCTGGTACACAGCCTTATTCGCGAGAGTACTTCGTAATGCCGCCGCCGGCAGTCTCGCGCGAGTTCGGTCCCTCCGCCGTGAAGATATTGCCGTCGCGGTCGACGACGATGCCTTCGCCAGCGGCGCCATAGAAATCGCCGGTCTCGTGCGGCGGGATGAAGGCGGTGACTTCATCTCTGTCGACATGACCGATGCGAATGCCTCGCCGCCAGTTCGGGTGCCGATCATCGTCGGATTCTGAGTCAATCGCGTACAACATGTCATCAGCGGTGATGAAAATGCCACTGATACGACCAAACTGGTAGTACGAGTCGAGATGATTGCCATCCTGGTCGAAGATCTGGATTCGATGATTGCCGCGGTCTGCGACGAATAGGCGACCGCGCGAGTCGAATGCGAGCGCGTGTGGCGTTCGGAAATCGCCGGGCTCCTCGCCGATGACACCCCACTCCATGATGTAGTTGCCATCGCTGTCGTACTTGATGATGCGCCCGGTTTTGTCGGGCGGATAACCGCCTTGCTGGCCGGTATGGCCGTCGGCGACGAAGATGTCGCCGTTCGGTGCTGTGATGACGTCGTTGGGTTCATTGAGCTGGCCGGGGCCGTCGCCCGGTACACCGGCCTCGCCGAGACGCAAGAGAACCTCGCCGGTCGGACTGAACTTGATGACTTGGTGACCTTTGGTGCCCGCTTCGTTGCCTTGCCAATCCGTGACCCAGACGTTGCCGTCTGCGTCGACGTGGAAGCCGTGCGGCACGACGAAGAGGCCCGCGCCGAACGACGTGTGTACGCCGCCGGTGACGCGGTCGAACTTGAAGATTGGATCGATGTTCTGCATCTCGCAGCCTAGATCCCGCAGAGCGATTGCGCCGCAGCGATCGTAGGCCCAGATGTGACCGTCAGGGCCGATATCGATCCCGGCCGTTCCACCCCAAATGCGCCCATCCGGCAGTGGCGCCCAGTTCGTTTGGACCACGGGGTTTGGATTCGGCAGCGGGTTGGCGGCGGGGTCGGTGACTTCTTGCTCGGTTACGCTGCCGCACGACGAACAGGCACAGATCGCCACCCAGAGACTCACGTGCCGAAAGCTGTTCTCGTAGTTCATTGCGGTTCCCCCATTAGGTCTGACGCGATGGAACGGCTCGAGTCCGCAATGCCGGTCACGGCACGGCGGCATGCGAGCGCCCAGCTCGTGTATCTGGGTATAGTCGACGGGAAGGGGAGCGTCAACTCCGCCCGTCGTCGCGAAGCCCAACCACGGTGATACTGGGACTTACGGGCCGCGCTTTATGCGCTCGATAGAAATTTCTGCGCGCTCTTCGCCGGATAGCAGTCCTCCGCCGCAGCACGTTTCAAAGAGATCATTCTGATACTCGGCTCGCGCCACTAGCCCTTCGGCTGCGGCGTTAGCATCGGCAATGACCCGATCTTCGTCGACCTGCACCAATGCGCCGCGCCATTTCATGATCTTCCCGGCGATAAAGACGTTTTGCACGTTGCTCGTGTCCATCAAGGTAACGATGGCGCCAGGCACGTTATGTAGGGGCGCGACGTTGAGTCCGGTCGATAACATGATGATGTCCGCTTCCTTGCCCGGTGTCAGGGTTCCGACTCTGGCGTCCAACTGCGCGGCTCTTGCCCCCTGAATCGTGTGAAACTCGATGACGTCTTGGCACGTGAGCAAAGGCGGTAGCTCGTCCTCACCGTGAATGGATCGCTCGTTAACGAGCGCGCGCTGCCAGGTAAACGCCGAGCGGAGCTGAGTGAACGGATCGGCTGTCATGTTGCATTCGACGTCCACGCTGAGACTGGGCCGTATGCCGTGATCCAAGCACCGCTGAATCGGCGGATAACCATGGCCCATCTGCATCTCTATCGCCGTGGCGATCGACACGTGGCCACCTGTGTCGGCGATCGCGTCGAGTAGCCCGTCGCTGACGCGGGTGCAGTGGATGTACTCGACGTCCGGCCCCATTTCGCCCGAAGCGATCAACGCAGGCTCGTCAAAGTTGTCCCTTCCCTGGCAGTGGCCTACGATCGAAGCGCCGACATCGCGGCCAATGTGCCATGTTTCCCATTGCTCCGAGCGACTGTTGTACGCCAGCGTCAGCAATTGGTCGTCGGATGAAAAGTACTGCTCGCGCAAACGTCTGAGCTCCGGAGCGCGACGCGCCTCCGCGTTCTGCCGGTTGGCGTTGTACGCAACCAAGCACCGGCGCCCTGACTCCTTCAAGCCCTCTATCGTTGCATCCGTATGCTCCGACGTCAGATGGATTTGAGATGTGTCTACAGTCGTCGTAACACCTTGGCTGATCTGGCTGAGTGAGGCGATCAGTTGCGAGATGCGGGCATCGTCGGGTGTATAGAGGGGTGTGAAGATCCCCTGAATGACAGTCCCATAGTTTCTCGCGTGTAGCTCGTTTTCAACGCCTCCCCACATGCCGTCGGCGAGAATGCCCCGAAGAATGGTTTCGTATTGATGATGATGTGTATCGATGAATCCGGGCATGACGATCATGCCCGACGAATCGATCACGAGCGTGTCCGATGGATGCTCCAGATCTTGACCGATCTCTCTGATAATCTTCCCTTGAATCAAGATGTCGCCGCGTGAATAGTTGCCGACCTCGGCATCGACGCTGTAGATGATGCCGTTTCTCAACAGGATCGGCCGACCGTTGGCATTGGCATCACGAAGCGCGTCCGCCATGCCGTCTTCTTGAGCATTTACCGTTTGCGGAAGTAGCTGCGCCGCTGATGCGCCGGCCAAGACCCCTGCGCTGCCCTTGAGGAACGCACGGCGTGATCCGGTGTTTGTCCTCGCAGAGGGCGTTTTCGTATTCATTTGTTCACCCGTTGTCTTTCGGATAGCCCCGCAGGTGTATAGATAGCCGCCGAGCCAAACGGCCGGCTGTCGTGGCGACTATAAACTATTCGGAGACCTTGTCCTTCGCAAGGCAGCAGCGTAAGAAGAGGAAATGGAGATCTCCGAGTCGCTGTTGATCAAGCTCGCTGGTCTGGGTGCGTATGAGCGCGGTCTCGGGTACTTCGAGGAAGGCCGCGTCTGCTCGCTTGAGTCGAGTCAGCGAAAGACTACCGCTGTCGTCAACGGATCGCAGCCGTATCGAGTCGAGCTTCGGCACACGCAGCGGCAGTTGGATGGCGCGTGCGACTGTCCGGCGTCCGACGGGATCGATTTCTGCAAACACTGTGTCGCAGTCGCACTTGCAGTCCGCGAAAATCTCGAAGACGGCGCGCGGGAAGGTGGAGGCAGCGACCGGCAAAAGATTGCGACCTACCTTGCTGCGCAAGATCGCGAGTCGCTCGTCAAGTTGTTAATGGAGGCTTTGCCGAAGGCGTCGACCCTCGAGCAACGGTTGTTACTCGAGGCCGAGGCCGCACAGGGCGCCGTGTCACTGCGGCAGCTCAAGAAGTGGATTGCTCAAGTCACGCGCCCACGTCAGTTGTGGGATTATCGAGAAGTCGCCGCGTATTTCGCTCGCATTGGGGCGGTGCTTGAAAATATTCACTCGATATCGGAACACATTCCCGCCAAGACGATGCTGGCTACGGCGCTTTATGGCATTTCGCGCGTCGACAACGCGTTGCTGAGCGTCGACGACTCAAGCGGCTACAGGTACGCTGTGCAGGAGTCGCTTTTGCGGATGCATATTCTCGCGCTCCAGCGACTCGGCGAGCCGCACGAGGCTTCCGCGGCTCACATTCTGGAGCTCGCCATTCAGGATCCATGGGATCAGTTTGCCGGCGTGCCGGGTACATACGCGCAGGCATTCGGTCAGGGGTGGCTCGATGCGTTCTACGTGCAAGTCGAGTCGGCACTGAGCACCTTGCCGCCACCCGATCCACGGGTTGACGACGAAGATCAACGTGTCTACCGGCGTCTCGTCTACTACCTTCAGGAGCGAGCCGAGGCAGCGGAGGATTGGGATACGTTGATTGATCTGGAGGAGCCACTAGCAACGGCGCCGCACCACTTCGAGCGACTCGCGGCGCTGTGCCTGCGAAAGCGTGATCCGGATGCGGCCGAGCAATGGCTGATCAAGGCAGATGCGCTCAACAGTCGAAAGGATGCGCATCCGTCGGATTTTTGGGTGAACGTGCATATCCTCCGTGAGGACTGGCAAGGAGCAGTCGAAGCACAGCGCGGCGTGCTCGAGCGCGAGCCGTCCCTCGAGGAATATGAGTTGCTGATGGATTGCGCCGCTCGGGCCGGATGCTCAGATGATGTTCGGGCCGATGTCGAGGACTTGCTGTCGAGTACTGCGAAGCGGCCATGGATGGATGAGCGGTACGCATTTACGCTCGCGCAGATTTATCAGCAGGAACAAGACTGGCTTCGCGTCCACGCTGCAGTGCACGGTCGTGTGGACGATGCCGACAGGCTGCAAAAGGCTGCGAGATGGCTTGCTGAGCCTGCGCCGGAGTTGGCTTGCGACATATTCCGCGATCTCGTTGCCGCCCTTATCAAGAAAGGAAGTAACAAGCACCGCTATAAGGGCGCCGTCGATGCGTTGCTTGAAGCGCGGCCGGTATTCAAGTCGGTCGACCCCGCTAAATTCAATGCCTTCGTTGCAGAGCTGCGCGCGACGCACCGCATGAAGCGTAACCTCATGAGCGCGTTGGACAAGGCACTATAGTCGGTTACAGCGGTTGCACGAATTTGATAGGAGGAGGTCGCTATGAGTGCCGATTACGACAAGATCGATGAGGCGGTACTCGCGTTGATGTATCTCACGCTCCACGATGGAGGGCGGGCGTGGAAATCGTTCGATTGGGAGGCTACCGGGCGACTACATGCGAAAGGATATATCGACGATCCGGTCGGAAAGGCGCGCTCCGTGCAGCTTACGGAGACCGGACTCCGGGAGTCGGAAGCGGTTATTCGAAGCGCTGTTCGCTCGAATGTAGACACGGCGCCTGAGTTGCGTCGACGTAGGCGTCCCCCCGCTATGGGGGCCTGCCGTCCGCGCGTCGGGGCTAATCGGAGTAGCTATCGGGCGCTCGCTGGCACCAAATGGGGCCAAAACCGGTTACAATGCGCAGCGCTCGAAGCGCGCGCCAGATGCGCGAGAGTGTCATGGACTTACCGCGTGGGGCCGTAGCTCAGTTGGGAGAGCGTCGCGTTCGCAATGCGAAGGTCGTCGGTTCGATTCCGATCGGCTCCACCAATCATGCTTATAGTTCAATAGGCTATGCTGGAACAATGATTTACCCAACAAAAGACCCCGCATAGACCTGCCTGCTGCTAGCCATTCCATTGCACTGCTAAAAAGGGGATACGCCCATTGGGTCCCATATCTGGGAGGGGGCCGGGGGGGGCAAAGTCCATACTTCCGGATATCGCCAGCAGGTTCGATCTAGAACAGCAGCAAAAACAAAAGGACTGCTAGCTCATGCAGGCGGTTTAGAACGCTGGTTCGATGCGATCCAGACGAGAATAAATGCTGAAGCAGACCCAAGTATCCATAGCGCCAAAAGGTAAGCCGAGTATTAGCTGATCTCCACGAGTCCGAGCACCATGAAAGATGCCCTGTTCTTCGGGGCTGCGCACGCGCTGGCTCTGTCTGGGTTGATGATTGCGGCGTCTTTATTCCTCTGCAGAGTTGTCTTGGGACTATTCTCAGACAGGCTCGACTGACCGCATCTGGCCGAGCAGACATTACAATTGTATCGTCCGATTTGCGTTAACGAGTGAAACGGTAGCCGACTTCGAGCACCGCATGGTTGATCCACGCGAAGTTGTAAACCGCTTTGGAGTCCACCCCACCTTCGAGTAACCGGTATCCGGCGCCAATCCGCCAATTATCATCGATATCGTAGTTTGCCTTCAGCGCGACATCAAAGGCTCGGCCTGGCCCTCCCGCAAGTCCGTCAAAATCGAGCAGGAACTGCCAACGATCCGAGAGCTGATATTCTGCGCCAACATGGAGCAATGGCGCGAATCCGACGTCGTCGTCATTCGCGGTGACCGCTCCCTGACTCAATGCGATGTCCGCATCCCGAACCAGCGCCGTGAAGCCGATTCGCCACCGCCAATCACCGCGAGGCTCGAATGTGTAGTGATAGGTGAACTGGTAGGTGCTGAACTGATAGGTCCCATCCACTTCTCCGACACCGAATGTCTCGCCTGCGAATACGGTCGCAGTCAGAAGGTCTCCCGTACCCGATACCTCTAGTGGGGCCATCACTAGACGCACCCCATGCCGGCGATTGATCTGCCAGTCTACGTTAAAGCGCGCGAACGGCTCCGCGCCTTTACCTGTAATTTCGAGCATGTCGAACTTTGTGCCCGAGTCGCCCGGGACGCGCACGTCGTTACGAGCAAAAGACAACGCGCCAAGCTCAACACTGACGTTCAGGGAAGTTTCCGTGCGGGTGACCTGCGCCGGCGCGGAAGCCGAAATCATTATTAGGAGCAGCGGGACCGACGATATTTTTCGATTCATGCCATTATATTCGTAGAATGTTGGCGATCAGATTCCGTTTAGACAGTTCCGATGACGAGAAAGGAGAAGAAAGAATCGTCGTCTATTGGCCATGAGCGGATGGTCGCTACCCGCGAGACTCCTGAAAACTCAACGGCAGCTTCACGCTCCGTTCCGGACGGTGATAAGGGAAGAGCTATGAGAAGGCTAACGTTGATTGCCGTATTCACACTTTCTGGCTGTATTGGTATTCCGGAAGGCATCGAGTCGGTCGACAACTTCGAGTTGGAGCCATACCTTGGCACCTGGTACGAAATAGCTCGTCTCGATCACAGTTTCGAGCGAGGATTGTCGAACGTCACGGCGAACTATTCACTGCGTGAGGACGGTGGCGTCAGCGTTCTGAACCGTGGTTATCACAGTGAGGAAGGCGAGTGGGACGAGGCTGAGGGCAAAGCCTACTTTATCGGCGATCCGAGTGTTGGGCGGCTCAAGGTCTCGTTTTTCGGGCCTTTCTACGGCGCGTACAACATATTTGAGCTCGGCAATAACTACGAATACTCGATGGTTGCCGGCCCGGATCGCTCTTACCTGTGGATTCTCGCAAGGGAACCGCGGCTGCCGCGATTGATGCTCGACGAGCTGGTCTCCAAAGCCGAGGCCGTCGGCTTCGACACATCCAAACTGATCGTCGTTGAGCACGACACGGCGCCGTGAAGGCGGTGCGCCTCAGTTCGATCGAGTAAGCCATTCAACTCCAACCGCTTTTGGCCGTGCTTGCCCGTTAAGGAAGCCATTAACATAGCGACAATGCATGTCTGCTGTGCGCTCGGAAGCGGTCGTTCAGACCGAGTCTAGATCGTTAACAAAGGATCACGGCGAGAAACGGGCTGAGAGCAGACGTTCCGATGATATATTCTCGTTGTTGAGCTGATGGCTTAAGTTGGCGAAAGCAGCCGCTGACTAGTCTCTTGTCCTAACGCACCCAAAATTCATGGGGAGATCGTGCGAAGTAGGTTCTTCTTTGGAATGTCGTGCGTATTTCTTCTGATTAGTTTCACAGGATCCGCCCGCTCGTTTTATCTGAGACCGCTTTTTAATGCAGGCCCAGAACTGTGGCTTGCATACGGACACGGGGTGGTCATAACAGCGTGGGTACTCATTCTCTCAGCACAGACGTTTATCGTGGCTACAAATCGAACTCTTGTTCATCGGCGCCTTGGTATTACCGGAGGATTCATTGGGGTTGCCGTTATCGTCTTTGGAACTGCATTAACCATAGCTATTCCGAAATGAATGAGCTCGAAATATGCACTGGTGTGCCGGGCGATGCTGCTGCGATTGAGTCGCTATACCCGGAAGCGTTTCCGGAGGAGGATCTCCTTCCTTTGGTGCGTGACCTGTTACGCGATTCGGAGAACGTAGTTTCCCTCGTCGGTAAGACTGGATCGCAGCTTGTCGGGCATGTCGTCTTCACACGCTGCGGTATAGCAGACAACAGCGCCAAGGCGGCTTTGCTCGGTCCGTTAGCTGTAGCGCCAGACTGGCAAAACCGGGGCATTGGCAGTGCACTGGTGCGTACCGGCCTACGGCATCTGATCGATGTAGAAGTGGAACTCGTATTTGTGCTGGGTGATCCGGCCTACTATGGGCGTCTCGGGTTCGCTCCCGACGCTCTTGTCGAACCGCCATTTGCGTTGCCCGCCGAGTGTAGTGGCGCTTGGCAATCACAATACTTGATGAGCATTGCAGCGCCCTATGCAGGAAAACTAACTGTGCCCCTACCGTGGCGGCACTCAGCATTGTGGTCCCCCTGAATCGTCCGGTGTTGGCCGTTCTTCGCCGTTAAGGAAGCCGTCAACGTGACTCGAATCGATGTCTCGAAACTGCCCAAGCAGTCGTTTGGACTGAGTCCAGATCGTTAACGTAGCGTAACGGCGAAAAGCCGCTCAAGCCGATACTCGGATGGTGTATTCCCAACTTCGAACATACGGCTTACGTTGGCGAAAACTGCCGTCGAATTAACGTCAATGTGTAGACTGTTTGATAACTGGGGAAGCGAGCTTGACAGACTACGAGCTGTTTAGCGCTTTTGCGGAAGCTTGGACCCTGGTCTGGCTCATCTTCGCAACCTATCTGACAGTCACGTTTGCGTTTCTGGTGGCGGGATACCTGGTTTCACAGAGTCCGAAACCAGCGGTGGCCACACTAGTAGTCGGGCTGTACTCGCTCGTCGCGATGTGGTGTACGTTCGGGATTAATCGCTGGGTCGCGACAGCTGCGTCAATGACTAGAGAAATACAGCGCGCCGTTGCGGAGGACGGCTCGACGTTGGCTTGGACGACTATGGCGACAACGCCAGAACTAGTGACGGGCACGATCCCGCGTCTGCTGCTAGTTATTTGCGTTGGCGCGTATGCTGGTGCAGTGATTCTCCTTTTTATCAACGTAAGCTCGAAGCATGAGCACAGCCTCGGCCGCAAGCCGTCTCTAATGAACCCGCGATCCTGCAAAATTGTAACGTCCGCCCCTGAGAGAGCGGACACCGAGGCAGACGGTCGACCGGCGTGTTCGCATGATCGCCTTGGAGGCAAAAGCAGGCGTTTTTGACGCGGCGCTCGTGCCTAGTTGAATCGGCGGCTTCCGACCCGTTTAAGCTGTTTGCGGCATCCACGATGCTTGCGGTATTAACGATACGCCGACGGCCAGGCATTCCGAGGTATACTGGAAACGTTAACCACACCGCTTCTAATGAATCTACTGGCATAGTGCCTATATCTTCTTGAGCGGATCCCAACCTTTAGGAGGAGTTATGGGTAGGAAACTTTACGTTGGAAATTTGCCGTATTCAGCAACCGAGAGCGCGCTTTCGGACAAATGCGCGGCGTTCGGCACGGTCGAATCCGTCAAACTGATTACGGATCGCGATACCGGTCAAAGCAAGGGCTTTGGCTTTGTCGAAATGGGCAGTGATTCCGAAGCGCAGGCGGCGATTGATGGCCTTAATGGTACCGACTATGAAGGTCGGCCGATGAAGGTCAACGAAGCTAAGCCCCAGGAAAAGCGATCCGGCGGCGGCGGCCGTGGTGGGTATGGCGGCGGCGGAAATCGCTGGTAAGGCTTTTCCCTTAGCACTCGACAGCCACCGACATCATCGCCCGCTCAACCGCGAGTTGGCGGGCGCTATCGGCTGCGAGTGACCTCCAGACGCATCAATTCACATTGTCGCGGACTTGGCATCGTGACGATCAGGGATCTGATCGTCACGAGCCGTATTTCCGTGTAAGGAGCAAACAGCATGGGCA
>JAHEEN010000313.1 GCA_024640685.1 Rhodospirillaceae bacterium | reverse complement strand
TCGCGCGTCGCCGCGTCGTCCTCGGCGGCGCGATACTGACTGATGACCGGAACAAACGCTTGCGAGAACGCGCCCTCGGCAAAGAACCGCCGCAGCAAGTTCGGGATCTTGAACGCGACGAAGAACGCATCCATCGCAGCATCGGCGCCGAACCACCGCGACAAGCCAACGTCGCGGGCGAGGCCGCTGACCCGCGACAGCATCGTCATCGAACTCACGACCGCGGTCGAGCGCGCGAGACGCAGCGGCTCGTGCTCGCTTTTCGATTCGACTTCGCTCATGACCCGCTCAGACGCGCGGCTCGCCTTGACTTGACTCCGAGGGGTCCCAATAATACCGCCCTTTTCCGGGCCTTCGGTCCGGAATACCTGGACCGTAAGGAAAACCGTTGGCCAATATTCAATCTGCCAAGAAGCGCGCAAAGCAGGCGATCAGGCGCCGCACCCAGAACATGGCGATGCGCTCCCGGCTGCGTACGGCAATTCGCCGTGTTCTGCTGGCAATCAAAGCCGGCGACAAGACCGCAGCTCAGGCGAGCTTCACGGCCGCCGTGCCGGAGATCGACCGCATGGTCGGCAAAGGGATCATCCGTAAGAACCGCGCGGCACACTACAAGAGTCGACTTAACGCTCGCGTTCGCGCATTGAGCTAGCTGGCTGCTCAAAACAGCCTCAGACGGCACATTTCGACGTTAAAAGCGCTCTCGAAATACCCAAGTATTTACGTGTACGCTGCGCGTTTTCGCCTTGAACTGCACCCGTCTCAGACTTTTTCGATAGCCTGCTCGTTGGTGGACCCGTGCGGGCACGCCCAATCCCATTCATGAACAACCGAGGTATCGCCTCGGCGTCGACCTCACGCCGACGCATCATCCTGCTCGGCTGACTCGAGATGGATCATGACGGCTTGCGCGAGCTCGGCCGTACCCTCGCCCGTCGCAGCGCTGATACCGTACGCCGGAGCCTGCCAATCGAGTGCCGCGACGATCTGATCGACGCGCGCTTGCCGCTCGTCGGCCGGCACCAGATCGAGCTTGTTGACGACGAGCCAGCGCGGCCTCTCGGCTAAATCGACCGAATAGCCCGCGAGCTCGTCGGCAATCATTCGGACGGCTTCCTCGGCGCTCGGCTCGCCTTCTAGCGGACATGCATCGACGAGGTGCAGCAGCAAGCGCGTGCGCTGTAGGTGCTTCAGGAACTGGATGCCGAGCCCCGCGCCTTCGGCCGCGCCCTCGATCAGCCCCGGAATGTCCGCCATGACGAAGCTTCGGTCGGCTTCGATCGATACGACGCCGAGGCTCGGGTGCAGCGTCGTGAACGGGTAATCGGCGACTTTCGGTCGCGCCGCCGACAACGCGCCAATCAGCGTCGATTTGCCGGCGTTCGGTAAGCCGAGCAAGCCGACGTCGGCCAAAAGCTTTAGCTCGAGCGCGAGGCGCCGGCACTCACCGGCCTCACCCGGCGTCGACCGACGTGGGGCTCGGTTCGTGCTGCTCTTGAAACGCGTGTTGCCACGGCCGCCGCGGCCGCCGCGCGCGACCAGCAGCTCGTCTCCGGGTGCGCGCAGGTCGCCGAGTGTCTCGCCAGTCTCGCAGTCGTTGACGATCGTGCCCGCGGGCACGTCGATCTCGAGATTGACGCCTGAGGCTCCCGTCATATTTTGCCCAGCGCCGCCGCGGCCGTTCTTCGCACGAAAGCGCCGCCGCACGCGAAAGTCGACGAGCGTATTGATGCCGTCGCGCGCAACGAGGACAACACTGCCGCCGCGGCCACCGTCGCCGCCGTCGGGACCGCCGCGCGGTATGTATTTCTCGCGCCGGAAGCTCACGCAACCGTCACCGCCGCGACCGGCTTCAACGCTGATTTCTGCCTCGTCGACGAACTTCATGGTCCAAGTTTAGCGCGTGGAATCCGCGAGGCATTGCGCGCGTCCAATAAAAAAGCCCCGCACTGCGAGGCTTTCTGCGAACGCGTGTTCGACTCGCCGTCAGTCGGCCGCGATGCTCACGTACTTGCGGCTCTTCGGGCCACGCGTCTGAAAGACAACGCGTCCGGCGGTCTTCGCAAACAACGTATGGTCGCGTCCTAGGCCGACGTTCTCGCCCGGATGAAACTGCGTGCCTCGTTGACGAACGATAATGTTGCCGGGCACGACTTGCTCGCCGCCGTAACGCTTGACGCCGAGCCGTTTGGATTCGGAATCGCGGCCGTTCTTCGAGCTACCGCCTGCTTTTTTATGTGCCATTGCTCAATCCTCCGCAGCGGCCTCGTCGGCAGCTGCCTTGTCCGTAGCGGCCGCTTTGGCACGCGGCCCACCAGTGATCGATGTGATTTCGACCTCGGTGAAGTGCTGCCGGTGGCCTTTCGTGCGCATGTAGTTCGTGCGCCGCTTGAACTTCAGCACCTTGATCTTGGCCGCTCGACCCTGCGACGTGACTTTGCCCTTGACCTTACCACCCGAGACTAACGGCGCGCCGAGCTTGACGTTGACGCCCTCGCCGACGAGTAGCACTTGATCGAACTCGACCGTCGAGCCCTCCTCGGCATCGAGGCGCTCTACGCGCACTCGATCGCCCTGCGTGGCGCGATATTGCTTGCCGCCAGTCCGAAAGACCGCATACATGTACGTTCTCCGCCTTCGAGAGCCGCTACGAGCCCGGTCAGAAACCCGGACTCCGGTGCCGGGGAAGCGCGCCATTTTAGAGAGTCCCTCCTGAGCGGTCAACGACTTAGGGACCCCGCGAGGCTACTATCGGGTCGAACCGCGATTATCGACGTTGCAACGGATGTACCACGAGCCTTTAGGAAAATCGCGGTTCGACCCCAAAGTTTCCCGGTCCGACCCGATAGTAGCCTCGCCATGCGGTATCACGCCGCGCTGCCCGTGGCTCGCCACGCGACGAGCGTTCAGGCATGATTCCGTCACATGCGCCCTGCCCCACACTCTGCAACGACGCCGTCGTTGGAAG
>JAHEEN010000105.1 GCA_024640685.1 Rhodospirillaceae bacterium | reverse complement strand
TCAATATGCTGCGTTTTGGCCTCTGGTTGCGCGATCGCGAGCTGCCGCTTGCTGCGATCGTGACTGGCGAGGTCAATCCGTCTTCGGAGCTTTTTGCCGCTCGAGAGCGGTTTCATTGTCTTTTTCAAGGCGTTCGAGATAAGCGCAACGCTATCGCGGCAATCTGTGACGATCACGCGCTGAGCGGCAGCGAGATCGCGTGCGTGTTCGACGACATCAATGACTTGTCGATGGCGGAGCGCTGTGGCGTTCGGATACTCGTTCGTCGACCCGCCAGCATCTTGCTTCGCGACCGGCTCGTACAGTCCCGCGCATGCGATTACGTCACCGCTAGCAGCTGCGGAGACTATGCGGTCCGCGAGTCGGCTGAAATGTTGCTGGGATTACTAGGTCTGTTCGACGATGTGGTCGATGCGAGACGGGCGAATGATGAGCGCTACCGCGCGTATTTCAGCGCTCGTCAGACGATCGCGCTCGGCACTAGGAACCTCGCCAGGCAGGGTGCCGATTCAGGCGTGCGCTGATGGCTTGGTCCATCGTCCTGTATCTGCTGACGCCAGTTTTCGTTGCGCATCTTTTGTGGCGCGGGCTTCGCTACCGAGGGTATTGGCACGGCTGGTCGGAACGTTTCGGATTCGGCACGTCGCTCCGGGGGCGCCGAGTGATTTGGGTGCATGCCGTCTCGGTTGGCGAAGTACGCTCGGCCGCAGAGCTCATCAATCAGCTGTTGACATCGTTCCCCGCACATCGCGTGCTCGTCACGACGATGACGCCGACCGGCGCCGAGCAAGTGCGTGACTTGTTCGGTGATACAGTCAGTCATTCGTACGTTCCGTACGATTTTCCGGGATCTGTCCGGCGATTCATGGAGCGCGTGCGGCCGGAGTTCGCAATCGTCGCGGAGACCGAGTTCTGGCCGAATCTGTTCAAGGCATGCTCGGTTGATCGTATACCGTTGATGCTCGTCAACGTGCGTCTTTCGCAGTCGTCGCTGAAGGGTTACTTGTGGATACCGCGGACGGTCAGACGCATGCTCGGCTATGCCGATCTCGTCTGTCCGCAAACGCGCGCCGACGCGCATCGCTTGAAGACGCTCGGCGTGCCCGACCGACTGATTCACGTGACCGGGAATCTGAAGTTCGACGCACCGGTCCCCGACGCCGTCGTCGAGCGAGGCCGCGAGCTGCGCGAGCAGTGGGGGTGCGATCGGCCGGTTGTCATTGCAGGAAGCACGCACAAAGGCGAAGAGCGGAAATTGCTCTCGGCCTATTCGCAGCTGCGTCGCCGCTACGAGCGCCTGTTGCTCGTCATCGTGCCGCGACAGCCGGAGCGTTTCGGCTCCGTCACGCGGTTGAGTCGCCGCAGCGGCTACAACGTTGCAAGACGCAGCTCCGGCGGCAGCGCAAATGCTGCCGATATCGATATTCTGATCGGTGACACGATGGGCGAGCTGCAGATGCTTTATAGCGCGGGTGATATTGCATTCGTCGGCGGCAGCCTGACTAGGCGCGGCGGGCACAACATTTTAGAGGCATGCGCCGTTGGCCGGCCCGTGCTATTCGGCCCGCACATGTTTCATTTCGAGGAGATCGGCGCAATGGCGCTCGATCACGGCGCCGGCCTGCAAGTCAGGGATTCGGCCGAGCTCGCCGCTGGCATCGACCGGCTGTTGAGCGATCGTGCCGAGCGCGACAAGGCCGGGGAAGCGGCCATGCGGCTCGTCGAGCAGAACCGCGGCGCGTTGGCGCAGACGCTCGATCTCATTCGAGCGACGACGTCGACACCGGCGATCTCGACGGCGCCTGAACCGGGGTGCGAGCGCGTTGGCGCTTAAGTTCGCATCGCCGACAACGGGCTGCGCGCTGATCGCTGTTGCGACCATATTCACAATACTACCGTCCGCCGCAAACGGATTCGGTGTTCTTGGGCATCGTCTCGCCGAGCGCGTCGCCGATTCGTTGCTGTGTCAGGACGCGGCCGCGGTTGTCGAGCAGCTCACCGGTAGCGCATCACTCGTCGGTCTCGGCGCGTGGGCCGATCGCGTGCGTTACCGGCCGGCATGGGAGCACACCGCTCCGTGGCATTACATCAACGTCGCGGATGACGACAGCATCGCTGCCGTTTCGCGTGCAACGTCCGATCACGTCGTCTGGGCCATTGAGCAATTCGTCGACGAGCTTAGCGCTACGGACAACACCGTCGAGCAGCGGACCGACGCTCTGCGCTTTGTCGTGCATTTCATCATTGACGTTCATCAACCGCTGCACGTTGGGCGGGCAAGCGACCGTGGCGGTAACGGTGTCGAGCTCATAGTCGACGGACGCACGACGAATCTGCATCGGCTATGGGATACCGGCGCCCTTGCGGGCACGGGGCGCGGCGAGGCGCAGCTCAGTGCTGCGGTTGCCGCGCACGTTCCCTCGCAAGACGAGTGGCTCTCGACCGCGCCGCTAGCCTGGGCTGAGGAGAGCAGGGCACTGCGCGAGCGCGTCTACGCGTTCGAAAGGCCGATCTCGCAGGAGTATCTTCGCGATGTGCGCGCCGTCGTCGAGCGCCGCCTCGCGCAGGCTGGCGTGCGGCTCGCCGCGACGCTCAATCGCATGTTCTGCACAGGCTAAGCGCTACGGGCTTGCCGGCGCTACTACTCGGTGCGCAACGCCTCGAGCGGCTCGAGGCGGGATGCCGTTCGGGCGGGTAATAGCCCTGCGATCAGGCCGATCAATACGGCGACGGCTAGCGATAGCACGACATAGGTCAGGGAGATGCTGACGGGCATCGCGGGATAGACCAGCTCGACGACTGCTATGACGACGAAGCCGAGCACGAGACCGGCTGCGCCACCGAAACCCGACAGTAACATCGCCTCGCCGAGGAACAATGCCGATACACGCGACCGAGCCGCGCCGATCGCCCGCAATAGACCGATCTCGCCCGTTCGCTCTCTGACGGCGATCGTCATGATCGTGAAGATGCCGACACCGCCAACGAGCAACGAGATGCCGCCAAGCGCCGCGACGCCGACGGTGAGCACATTTAGTATCGAGCCGAGCACGTCGAGCATCTGCTGCTGCGTCGTGATCGTGAAGTCCTCGCTCCCATGCCTGGCGAGCAGAATACGCCGAATCCCCGCAACGACTTCGTCGACCGGCGCGTTCTCGTCGTAAAGCACGTCGATCTCGTGTAGCCCTTCCCGGTTGAACAGCGTCAGACCACTAGCGGCTGGAATGTAAACCGTATCGTCGAGATCGATGCCCAGCATGTCGCCTTTGGCCTCCATGACCCCAACGATGCGATAGCGGTCGCCACCGATACGGACCCGATCGTTCAGTGGATTGGCGCTGCCGTAGAGCTCCTCGTACGCAGTGGCACCGAGCACGGCAACGGGGCGTGGGCGATCGAGCTCGTCGGCCGGCAGAAAGCTGCCCAGACGTACGTCGAACTTGAACGCGCGGTCGAACTCTGGACCGACGGCAAACACGTTGACTGTTCGCTCACGGCCGCGCGCTTCAACCGATGCGGAGCCCGAGACTGCCGGGACGGAGTTCAGCACGTGCGGTGCGCGCTGCAGCGCTTCGGCATCCTCGAGACTCAGCGGTCGCACGGAGTTCAGAACTCCCGGCGAGATTCCGAACGTCGTCGCCTTGCCTGGGTTGATCGCGAGCGTGCTCGTGCCGAACTGCGTGAACTGCTCGACGACATAGCGATTCAGGCCTTCACCGATCGACGTCAGCAGCACGACGGCCGTTACGCCGACGGCAATGCCGAGCGCCGTCAGCACACTTCGCAGTCGCCGATCGAGCACGGAGCGAAGCGTGAAGCGAACGATATCGCGGCCGAGCATCGTCAACGCCCCGCGAGCGCACGCACGGGATCGAGCCGCGCAGCATGGCTCGCCGGCAGAATGCCGAATACGAGGCCACTGACGATTGCGATGCCGACGGCAGCCCCCATCGCCCACAACGGTGCAGCGAAATCGATGGCCGGAAAGACTGCACGCATCACGAACGTCCCAGCGTTGCCGACGATCAGACCCGAGATTGCGCCCAGTATCGACAGGCTCACGGCTTCGGCTACGAACAAAACCAAGATTTGCGAGCGCCGAGCGCCGAGCGCCTTGAGCAAGCCGATTTCGCTCGTGCGCTGACTGACGGCTACGAGCATGACGTTCATGATCAACACGCCCGCGACGAGCAGGCTGACGGCTGCGATCCCGGCCAACGCGCGCGTGATCACCGCAAACACCGTATCGAACGTCGACAACACCGCATCTTGCGTGACGACGGTGATGTCCTCCTCGCCTTGGTGACGCGCCGTAATCGTCGCAATGATCTCGCGCCGCGCAGCCGGCATCGACTCCCGGCTGACGGCTTCTGCGAGCACGCGGAAGACACCGGGAGTATTGAACAGCGCCTGCGCACTCGCGACCGGCATGATTACGATCTCGTCGGTATCGAATGGCCCGGTCAGACCCGCTTGAGCGAGTACGCCGACGACTCGACAGCGTGTGTCGCCGATTCGCAGCCACTCGCCGAGCGGATTGGAGTTACCGAAGAACTCGCGCGTGACGAGATCGCCGAGCACACAGACAGGCGATGCGACGTTCATGTCGGTGGCCGGCAGAAACTGGCCGCGCTGCATACGCCAATGTTGAATATCGAGCATCTCGACCGTCGTGCCGAGCACCGTGATCTCGCGCTGGCGCTGCCGCCACGATGCGTTGCCGCTACCGATGACGAGCGGCGCAACCCGGTCGATTCGATTGCTGCGAAGAATCGCCGCGGCATCGTCTAGCGTCAGGTCGCGAGCGGTCTCGCCGATCAGCATACCGGCTGCACCGGCACCCGCGGTCTCGGCCTTGCCGGGAAGCACGACGAGCATGTGCGTGCCGAGCGCCGCGAACTCCCCGGTGACGTAGCGGCGCGCACCCTCGCCGACCGCTGTCAACAGCACGACTGCGGCAACGCCGATCGCGATGGCGAGCAGTGACATCGCCGTGCGCAGCGGGTATCGACGGATCGACTGCAGCGCGAAATGTCCGGTGTCTGTCGTTCTCATCGTCGTCGTTCCGACTGACGCCCGCCAGTCTGCTCGCATTCCGAACCGATCATTGGCGGACATCCCCGACGATTTTGCCATCATGCATCGCGAGACGCCGGCGGGCTCGCTGCCCGAGTTCCGCGTCATGGGTCACGACGAGCAAACAGATGCCGTCGCGATTGAGGGACTCTAGGATATCGACGACTTCTTGGCCGGATCTTGAGTCGAGGTTGCCGGTCGGCTCATCGGCAAGCAACACGCTGGGCTTCATGACGATGGCTCGCCCGATAGCGACGCGTTGGCGCTCGCCGCCTGACAGTTGATCGGGGCGATGGTCAACGCGCGCGGTCAGGCCAACGGCGTCGAGCACCTCCCGCGCTCGCTCGCGGCGCTGTTTGGGCGTCTCGCCGCTCAAGACGAGGGGCAGCTCGACGTTCTCGAGCGCACTCAGTCGCGGAATCAGGTGAAACGACTGAAAGATAAAGCCGATGTTGAGCTGCCGTTGCTCGGCGAGCTCGTTATCGGGCAGCCTCGAGACGTCCTTGCCGTTCAGCCAGTAGGTGCCGGACGTCGAGCGGTCCAGCAAGCCGAGCAGGTTCAGTAGCGTTGACTTGCCCGAGCCCGACGGGCCCATGACCGAGATGTACTCGCCTGCGGCAATCGACAGATCGACGTGATCGAGCGCGTGCACGATCTGATCGCCAACTTGAAAGTCCCGGCAGATCTGCTCGAGGAGCATCATCGCGGGCGCATCCTGCGGCGCCGCGCTACTCCGGTTGGACAATTGCGCCGTCACTGACCCCATCACGATCCACGGAACTGACGATCCGGTCGCCTTCGGCGAGACCGTCACGCACCTCCGCGAACTCCCAGTTCGAGATTCCGATCTCGATCTCGCGGCGGGTCAGCCGGCCGCTTGCATCGTCGAAGTGATAAACATAGGTGTCGTCGACGATCACCGACGTCGGGATGCGCAATACGTCGTCTGCGCTTGCAAGCAGGACTTCGACGTCGGCACTGTAGCCGGGGAGCAGGCCGCTCTTGTCGGGATCGTCGATTTCCGCTTCGATCTCGACAGTGCGCGCCTGACGCTCGATATCGAGAACATACGGCGCAACGCGCCTTACGTGGCCATCAAACAACCGGTCGGAGAATGCGTCGAGACTGATTCGAGCGGCTAGGCCCGGCCTGACGCGAGGCGCATCGACCTCGTCGATCGGTGCGCTGATATAGAGGCAGCTCGCATCGATCAGATCGACGGTCGGCGGCGTTGGAATGCCGACCGGCGAAGGTGTCACGAACTCGCCGAGCTCACCGTTGATCTCGGCAATGATGCCGTCGAACGGCGCTCTGAGTCGCGTGCGCTCCAGCGCAGCTTGCGCGACCGCAACTTGCGCGGCACTGACTTGTGTGCCGTCGCGCGCTGCGGCACAACCTGCAGCGCGTGCCTGAGCGTTGCCGACCGCTCGCTCGGTGGCCTCCTCCGAAGCGAGGCCGTCCTCGCGCAGGCTCGTCAACCGATTGGCCTCGCGTTGCGCGACCGCGGCGATGACACACGACTCTTCGGAGCGCGACGCGGCCGCTTTCGCTTCTTCCTCGGCGAGACTCAGCTGCGCGCGCAAGTCATCGTTCCAGAGTTCCAGTAATAGCTGGTCTTGCTGGACGCGGTCGCCGTCGGCGACCGGCAGCACGGCGATCTGACCGCCGAGCGGTGGCGACAGACCCGCGCGCCGGCACGCGTCGACGGTACCGGCGCGCGTATTCGTCACTGTCGCGACGACGGCGCCGCGCTCGACAGCCACTAGGCTGACGAGAGTCGGTGCGGGACGCGTCAGATACCAGACGGCGGCCCCGAGTCCTGCGACAACGATGACGGCGGCAACTAGGCGTTTCGGCATTGATAGCTCTCCGAGTAAGGCTACGCCGTGGCGATCAGGCAGAATGCCGGTGCGGGATCGCTGGTGAGCCAGTGCGTCTCGATGTGTCGAAAGTCGAGCTCGTGCATCAGCATCGTCAGCGCTGCCGCTTTGGCCTCCGCCTGCTTGGCCTTACTGTTGCCGACGCGCGGCATGAACGTCGTAGCGATCGTTCCGCCCGGATTCAGAAGCTGTCTGAGCGTCGCGAAAACCCGCGTCGGATCCGACCAAAACTGTACCACGTTGACGGAGTAGATTTTGTCGAAACGCTGCAGTCGAGCATCGAGCTCGTCAACGTCGCCGATGTGCAGTGTGACGACGCCCGCGGCGATTGCGCGCGCATTACGCCGGCTCGCTTGGGCATGCATGATCGCCGAGTGATCGATGCCGACGACTTGGCCTGTACGAACTTGCCTGCCTGCGAGCTCGATTGCGATTCCGGGCCCGTAGCCGATCTCCAACACTGAATCGCAGGTGCTGAGCTCCAGCAGATCGAGCGTCCGCGTGTTGCGCAGGCGGTTGCTCGGCCGCGTCGCCATGATCCATCCCGCCAACCGGCCGGCACTGCCGGTCGGCTGGCGGAATTGCCGGACGATGCGGGCACTCAAGCCCGCGCGCTCAGTGTCAGCCTTCGATTCGCGCATGGCGGTGATCACGCGGCGCAAACAATCGGCCAGTGATCGCCACGAGCAGCGTCAGCCCGAGCGCTTCCTTGAAGCGCAGCATCTCGGCATCGAGCACGGGAACGGCAAAACTATTCCACGCGAAAAGCACGACGATTGCGACGGCTGCGAGTGCGCCGATCGTAGTAGCCACGCGCCGTATCTTCGGCTGCCAACCGGGAGACGACATCGAGTCGTAATCGTTCATTGGGATTCTCCTTTGTCGATGAATTCCTGGCGAATGTCTTGCCAGGCCTGGGAATCGAAAAACGTTTCGAGCTCGCCGAGCACAGCGGCAGCCGCGACGAGCTGATGGGCTGCAAAGTGTTGTCCTATCGCCGCAGCGATCTGCTCCTCGACGGCCTGCGCGGCGCGCAGGCGCTCGCGTCCTCGGTCGGTGATCGCGATCAGCGGCGAGCGGCGATGAGCTGGGTTCGGCCGATCCTCGAGCCAACCCGCTTCGGCCAGTGCGTTGACGCCAACCTGTATGTGCTGGCGCGACACCGAGCGCTGCCGCGCGATGTCCGGAACCGTCTGCGGGCCGCCGCGATCGAGAAACTCGAGTACCGCGCGCTGTGCGCCGGTCAACGGATCGCCGCCCGGCACCGGTTGGAACTCGGTGCCGAGGCGCTGGAACAGTCTCCGCGTGCGCCAGAAAACCTCGTAGATCGGCATGTCATATAGAGTCATCGCGACCTCCTTTCGACAAGTATATTGTCATATCGACAATATACTTGTCAATATGCGAAAGTCGGCGGCGGGCAGCGCCAGGGGCGACAGTCCGTGGGTTAGCGGATAGGGGCCAGGGTTACCGGCGCGTGGCCGTCGAGATTACTCCGCGTCGGCGAGAAAACGCTCGGCGTCGAGCGCCGCCATGCAACCGGCGCCAGCCGATGTGATTGCCTGACGGTAGATCGGGTCGGCGACGTCCCCGGCTGCGAAGACGCCGGTAACGCTCGTCGCGGTCATGATGCCGTTGCCGTTTGGGTTGACCCGAATATAGCCATTGTCCATGTCGAGCTGGCCGTCGAACAAACTCGTATTGGGCGTGTGGCCGATCGCGATGAAGACGCCGCCCAGATCGAGCTCATCGGTCGCGCTCGAATTTACGTCGCGGATGCGCATCCCGGTCACGCCGGTGTCGTCGCCGAGCACCTCGTCGAGCACGTGATTCCAGCGAATCGTAACGTTGCCGTCGTCGGCTTTCGCCTGCAGCCGGTTACTCAAGATTTTCTCGGCGCGAAATTCGTCGCGACGGTGAACGACGACGACCTCGGACGCGATGTTCGACAGATACAAGGCTTCCTCTACAGCCGTATTACCGCCGCCGATCACGGCGACGCGCTGACCTTTATAAAAGAATCCGTCACAGGTCGCGCATGCCGAGACACCGCGGCCGCGAAAGCTCTGCTCGGACGGTAGCCCGAGGTATTTCGCCGACGCGCCGGTCGCGATGATCAACGCGTCGCATGTGTACTCACCTTGATCGCCGGTCAGCTTGATCGGAGTGCCACCGAGCTCTGCTGCGTTGATATGGTCGTAGATGAGCGCCGTGCCGAAACGCTCGGCGTGGCGCTTCATACGTTCCATGAGCTCCGGTCCCTGCACGCCGGTATCGTCACCGGGCCAGTTGTCGACGTCGGTCGTTGTCGTCATCTGTCCACCGACTTCGATACCCGTAATCAGAATCGGCTCGAGCGCGGCGCGCGCCGCATAGACGGCGGCCGTGTAACCGGCGGGGCCTGAGCCTAAGATGATGAGTCGATGGTGCTGCGTTGCCATAAGAGACCTCCCGAGGGCGCAATGGTACCAGCCGGCGGTTGCTTCGAGGGCTAGATTTGGGCAAGCTGCCGCTCGTCCCGCGAGTCGATTGACTGCCTACACGCGACTCTTTAGAGAATTTCTGCCGAGGAGATCACCAGACTATGGCCGATAGCTATTCGTTCACGTCGGAGTCCGTGTCCGAAGGGCACCCGGATAAAGTTTGCGATCAAATTTCCGACGCCGTGCTCGATGGCTTGATTGGCGGGGATCCGAACTCCCGCGTCGCTTGTGAGACGCTCGTCAAGAACGACCTGGTCGTCGTCGCCGGTGAAATCACGAGCGCGGCAAGCCTCGACGTCGAGAAGCTCGTGCGCGAGGTCGTGCTCGACATCGGTTACGACGACGATGCGCTCGGCTTCAATGGCAGCAACTGCCGAATCAATAACGAGCTGACTGCGCAGTCGGTCGACATCGCACAAGGTGTCGATCGGGCAACAAAGGAAGAGCAGGGCGCCGGCGACCAAGGTTTGATGTTCGGTTACGCGAGCAACGAAACCGAAGAGCTCATGCCCGCGCCGATTCTATATGCGCACCGTCTCGTCAAGCGGCAAGCGGAAGTTCGCAAGTCCGGCGAGCTGCCGTGGCTCCGGCCGGATGCGAAAAGCCAGATCACGTTCCGTTACGAGAACAACAAACCTGTTGCAGTCGAGGCGGTCGTGCTGTCGACGCAGCACGATCCGGATGTGTCGACAGAGGACCTCAGGGCCGGCGTCATGGACAGCATCATCAAGCCCATTTTGCCGGCGGGCTGGCTCGACGAGTCGACTCGCTACCACATCAACCCAACGGGACGATTCGTCATAGGCGGTCCGGTCGGCGACTGCGGCCTGACGGGGCGCAAGATCATCGTCGACACGTACGGTGGTATGGCGCGTCATGGCGGTGGGGCTTTCTCGGGCAAGGATCCATCGAAGGTCGACCGTTCGGCTGCGTACGCAGC
>JAHEEN010000312.1 GCA_024640685.1 Rhodospirillaceae bacterium | reverse complement strand
ATCAGGCGCCCGACAAACACGGCGCCGCAAATCGCGATGTAGATCATGAACGGCCAGAGCTCGAGCTCGAGATCCTCGCCGGTCTCACCGGTGCCGGCCATGTAGCGAGCGAAGACGAGCGTCTGCACGGCTAGCAGACCGAACGTCGTCAAGCCGGCGAGCGCCGACAGCACGTCGGCGATGACACGCCCGCGGGGCCGGAACCGCAAATAGAAGATCTCCATGCGGATATGGTGGCCACGATCCCAGGCCGCGGGCAGTGCCGAGAACAGCGTCATCAACAGCAGCAGCCCGTTTGCGTCGCGGCTCCACTGCAGCGGCGCATTGAAAAAATACCGCAATGCGACGTCGATCGTGACGAGTCCTAGCAACGCCGGTAGCGCGCCATAGACGCCGATTGCGTAGAGCCATTCCGAAGCCCGCAGCGTCGCTTTGTCGAGCGTATCGAAGCCGCGAGCGACGACGCTCATAGATCGATGATGCCCATGATCGGGTCGTTGCGCATGCGTGCGTTGAGCTCGTCGTTCGTTAGCGGCGAGTACTCGATCGCAAGCGCCTTCATCTCCTCGACGAGCGAGCGTGCCGGCAAGCCCTCGGCTTCGTGCTGCGCAATAAAACGCTCCGTGAGCGGCACGACGGCGGCGCGGAAGCGCTCGCGCTCGTCCTCATCGAGATCGATGATCTGGACGCCGCCGTCCCGCAATGCCCCATACGCGCGGTCATCGCCCGCGCCGCTGTAGTAGTTCTGCACGGCGATCTGGCTGCGCACTCGAAGCAGCAGATAAAACTGCTCCTTCAAGTCCGCCGGTAGCGCATCGAACGTCTGCTGGCTCAGGCAGAAGTGCAGCGCAAGCACGTTGAGGTTGATGCGCGTGTAGTACGGGCCGATCTCCTGCAGCCGATACGAAGCCATGTCCGAAACGCTGAGCGCAACTGCATCGACGACGCCGCGCTGCAGCGCCGTATAGACCTCGGACGCGGCGAGTGCGACCGGCACCGCGCCGAGCTCGCTGAAGATATCCGAGACGATGCCGCCGGTCGTGCGCATCTTGATGCCTTGCATGTCCTCGAGCCGGCGAATCGGTGTCTTCGCAATGATGTTGTACGGGCTCGTGCAGTCCGTATGTGCCAGATAGACTCCCATCCGCTCGTACTCGTCTTTGAAGTATTTCGGATAGAGCTCCTCCATGACGAGGCTTGCGACTTGCGGCGTCGGGAACAAGAACGGTAGCTGCGTTGCGTGTAGCAGCTTGAAGCTGCCCGGTTGATACGTGACATACCCCGGCGTGTAGTCGCTGATACCCGTCACGCAAGCCTTGAAGCCGTCGACCGGGTCGTGCATTAGCGCATCGGTAAACGCCACGAGCTTGAGGCGACCCTCGGTCTCGCGCTCGACGATCTCGGCAAACGGCACAAATGCGCGCGTATAAAGGCCATGCGAGCGCGGCGTGTGCGCCGTGTAGCGGATCACGATCGGCTCCGCTTGGCTGACGCGGCTGCCGGCGAGCCACGGCGCAGCTACGCCGGTTGCCGCGAGCGTGCCGAGCAGCGCGCGGCGCGTGCGGTCGATTCTTTGTTCGGTTTGCTCCAACGACCCTACCTTCGTGGTGTTGCGCGACCCCATCATAGGGCAGTCGGCTTACAATGGCAGCCCGCAAAGAAACTGAAAATGGAATCGAGCCCATGAAACTGCACGAGCGCATCCGCTACGAGCCAACCCCCGAGCGCAAGCCGCTGGCATTGCCCGGCGGTGCGCGCGTCGTCGTCTGGACCGTCGTCACCGTTGAGGTCTGGGATCCGAGCGGGCCGCTGCCGCGGCAGGTGCTGTCGGCGCCGGGTGGGCAGCGTTGGCAGCCCGATGTACCAAACTGGTGTTGGTCGGAGTACGGTGCGCGCGTTGGCTTCTGGCGCATGAAGCGGATTCTCGATGAGTTTGGTGTCAAGGCTACGCTGTGCATCAACGCGGCCGTCTGTGATCGCTATCCACAAATCGTCGAGGCCGCGAAGGCCGCCGACTGGGAGTTTATGGGCCACAATCTCGTGCAAAAGCCGATGCACCTGATGGAGGACGAGCGCGCCGCCGTGCTCGGGACCGTCGAGAGGCTCTCAGCAGCGAGCGGCAAACCCGTCCGCGGCTGGATGGGCCCCGGGCTGACCGAGACCGACGATACGCCCGACTACCTGACCGAAGCCGGCGTCGACTACACGACCGATTGGGTCGTCGACGACCTGCCGGTGCCGATCGCGACGAAGCACGGCGCGCTCTACTCCATACCGTATTCGGTCGAGACGAACGACGTCGTCATCAGCGCGATTCAAGCGCAGCGCTCGAGCGAGATTTACGATCGCGTCATGGATCAGTTCGAATGCCTGTACGAGGAGGGCGCCGAGCAGCCTCGCGTTTTGTCGATATGCTCGCATCCGTATCTGTCCGGTGTGCCGCATCGCATCAAGTACTTCCGCAAGATATACGAGGATCTCGCAAAAGCGCCTGGCGTCGTTTTTTGGACCGGAGATCAGGTCATCGATTGGTATAAGAGTGCGGCCGGTGATGACTGAGACGGTTGTGTGTAGCCCGACAATCGAGAAACGAAGGACTAACGGACGATGGACCTGAAACTGCTGACAACGGTCTTCACCGCTATCTTCATCGCCGAGCTCGGCGATAAGACTCAACTGGCGACGCTGTTGTTCGCCGCGGATCGAGAAGTCGCGAAGCTCACGATCTTCATCGGCGCTTCAGCTGCGCTGGTGCTCGCATCTGCAATCGGCGTCGTGGCCGGCAGCGCGCTCGCCGGGGTCGTCGATCCGCGATGGCTTCGCTACATTGCCGGCGCCGGCTTCATCGGCATCGGTATTTGGACGCTTTTCGCAGCGTGAGCTGGTCGGGCTAGTTTTTTGCTTGTTTCTTCGATGCCGACCGCGCTGGCGGTTGCTTGCGCTTACCCGAGCGTCGCTCGTTGAGGCCAATAATGATCGTTTTGACTTCGCGC
>JAHEEN010000104.1 GCA_024640685.1 Rhodospirillaceae bacterium | reverse complement strand
ATGCCCGACGTCGTCGCACACGGGCGGCCCCCGCTCGTTCGCGCCTGCGCGCAGTGCCATATGCCGCACGGCATGGGACACCCGGAATCGTCGTCACTCGCCGGACTGAGCGCCAACTACATCGTCCAGCAAATGCGGGACTACAAGTCCGGCGCCCGCAGAAGCCTCGACGGCAGACGTCAC
The DNA here is from genome assembly GCA_024640685.1 of Rhodospirillaceae bacterium. Taxonomy (GTDB): domain Bacteria; phylum Pseudomonadota; class Gammaproteobacteria; order Steroidobacterales; family Rariloculaceae; genus JAHEEM01. The sequence continues at coordinate 10,251 of JAHEEN010000104.1, read as the reverse complement.
AACTCGATGGCAGAGATTGCCTCGGACATCACCGACGAGGAAATGCGCATTTCCGCCCAGTACTTCGCTCAGCTCGAGCCCATCCGGTGGATCGACGTCGTCGAAGCCGACAGCGTGCCGATGACCTATGTCGGCGCGGGCAATATGCGCCATGCGGAGCCGGGCGCCGGCATGGAGCCGATCGACGCGCGCATCATCGAGCTCCCCGAGGACTCCCATCGCGCGGAGCTGCGCGACTCGCACAGCGGCTTCATCGCCTATGTGCCGCCGGGCAGCGTCGACGCCGGCCGGGAACTCGCGACGACTGGCAGCGGCAGGACGTTGCAGTGCACGCTGTGCCACGGTCCCGATCTCCGCGGCGTCGCGGACATACCGGGCATCGCTGGGCGCTCGCCGATCTACACGGCGCGGCAGCTCTGGGACATCAAAAACCGCGTGCGGAACGGGCCGATGGCGGCGCTGATGCACAACATCGTCGACGGCCTCACGGACGAGGACATTCTGAATCTGTCGGCCTACGCGGCATCGCTAGCGCCCTGAGACCGTACGCGTCGACCTAATCGTTCGACTCACTGCGTCCAGCAGGCTAGCGCAACGAAGCCAATACACTCTGGCTTCTCAGCCGACGCATCTGGCCGAGTATCCAACGCTGCCGCTCGCGCAGGTACTCCGATGGCTCGCGCAGGTCGAATCGCTTCGGGCTAGGCAGCGCGGCAGCGAGCAACGCAGCGTCAGCGTCGGTCAGGCGGCCGGCCGACTTATCGAAGAAGCGGCGGCTCGCAGCAGAGACGCCGTAGGTGCCCGGACCGAACTCGGCGACATTGACGTACACCTCGAGGATGCGCTGCTTCGGCCACGCAGCCTCGATCAGTAACGTGAAATAGGCTTCGATGCCCTTGCGGGAAAAGCTCTGGCTCGGCCATAGAAACAGGTTCTTGGCGACCTGCTGAGATATCGTCGACGCGCCACGCAATCGACCGCCATCGCGTCGCTCGTCGAGCGCATCGCGAATCGAATCCACGTCGAATCCCCAATGTATCGGGAACTTCTGGTCCTCAGCGGCGATAACGGCAATCGGCATTCCGGATGCGACTTCGTCGAATGCGACCCAATCGTAGTCGTATCCACCCCGAGCGACCGGGTCGAGGAGCATGAACGCTGTCACAGGCGGCGCAACCCAACGCAATGCAAGCACGGCGAGGCAACTGACGAGCAGAAATACGCCGGCCGCTCCGGCGAGCCAGTAACAAGCCCGCCGAACGCGAGACCGACGCGTGGACCGCACTCTACGCCGCAGACGCATCCATCAAGTGTACTCGATGGATTGTCGGATCGGCTGAACGTTTTGAGGAGGGAGCTGGAGCCGAGCGGGGAAAGCGGTTAGATCGCGTCGTCTTCGGCGTCGATGTCGGCATCGGCGATAGTCGGAGAGGCGACGGGTTGCTCGTCCTCGCTATCCGACTCGGACTCCGTGTCGGCGCCGTACTTTTCCGAAAGCTCGTCGAGCAGCCCCGTGAGCTCGATGCTATCCATCTCATCGAGGAGGTCTTCGTCGAGCACGTAGGTATGGCTCGCGCTAATCTTTTCTCCACCGGCCATCGTCGAGTCTCCGACAGTCTCCGATCGGCTCCAGGATGGTCAATTCGGCGCACAAAGTCTGTGACCAGGCTCACGGGCGACGGCGTTGCCCATGGACGTGGCGCACATTCGCGCTGTCGGCACGACAGGGATCGAAGCTACTGAGCCCGATCGGCGAGCACTGCGCGATCGCAGCCGGCCAGATCCTTGAGCGTGCGGACGTTGCTAAATCCGTGGATGGTCGCCAGCTGCCGCACACGCTCGCCCTGAGTATGGCCATGCTCGACGAGCAACCGACCGCCCTCCAGCAGATGCGCCGGCGCCTTTCCGAAGATCGCGCGCACGGCATCGAGGCCATCCGGCCCGCCATCGAGCGCGAGACGCGGCTCGTGACGCAGCGCGTCCTCGAGCACCGGGTCACCGGTTTCGACATACGGCGGGTTCGCGACAATCAACGCGAACCGCCGGGTACCGAGCCCGTCGAACCAGCTCGATTCGAGCAGCTCGATATCGAGGCCGAGCGCCGACGCATTGGTGGCTGCGACGGCGAGCGCCTCGGCACTGACATCGACGCCGACGACGCGCGCGCCGGGGCGCTCGTGCTTGATCGCAAGCGCGACCGCGCCGGAGCCCGTGCCGACGTCGAGAACGGCTCCTGGGCTCTCGAGCGGCAGATACGACAGTGCAGTGTCTACGAGCAGCTCGGTCTCGGGTCTAGGCACGAGCACGGCCGCGCTGACCCGAATCGGCAGCGCATAGAACTCGCGCTGCCCCAGCAGATAGGCGACCGGCTCGCCCCCGCGGCGACGCTCGATCAGCCGCTCATACTCGGCCTTTGCTGCAGGCTCGACGACGCGCTCGGGAAATGCGCGAATGACGCTGCGCTCACAGCTTGCGGTATGTGCGAGCAACAGCTCCGAATCGAGCGCCGGGCTGTCGCTCGTCAACGCCAGCGACGCAATGCCGAACTGCACCATCTCGCCGAGGGTTTGCCCCTCTCGCACAAGCTCGCGCGACTTGGCCATGGTCACTGCACGGCGTCGACGGCCGCGAGCAACTCCGCTTGGTGCTCGCTCGTCAGCGGCTCGATCAATAAATCCAGGCTGCCCTCGAGCACGTCGTTGAGCCGGTATAGCTTCAGATCGATGCGATGATCGGTGACTCGCCCTTCCGGAAAGTTGTAGCTACGCACTCGCTCCGAACGATCTCCGGAACCGACTAGACTACGGCGCCGCTCTGCCGTCTCGCTCTCCTGCCGTGCGACTTCGGCATCGTGCAGCTTGGCCTTCAACAGCGACATCGCGCGGGCGCGATTCTTGTGCTGCGAGCGCTCGTCCTGGCATTCGACGACGATACCCGTCGGCAAGTGCGTCAGACGAACGGCGGAGTCGGTTTTGTTGACATGCTGGCCGCCAGCGCCCGATGCTCGATACGTGTCGACGCGAAGCTCGCTCGGATTGATGTCGACGTCCTCGACATCCGCCTGCTCGGGAAGCACCGCAACGGTGCACGCAGACGTATGAATTCTGCCTTGCGACTCGGTCTCCGGAACGCGCTGCACGCGGTGCGCCCCGGACTCGAACTTGAGCTTCGCGTAGGCACCCTTGCCGACGACGCGCGAGATGATTTCCTTGTAACCGCCGTGCTCACCCTCATTGGCGCTCAGGACCTCGACGCGCCAACCGTTGGCCTCGGCATAGCGCCCGTACATGCGAAACAAGTCGCCGGCGAACAATGCCGCTTCGTCGCCGCCGGTTCCGGCGCGTATCTCGAGAAACAAATTCGCATCGTCGTCGGGATTGACCGGAATCAGATGCACTGCGAGCTCGTGCTCGAGCGTCTCGATGCGCGCTGTCAGATTCTCGACTTCCTCGGCGCCGAGCGCTCTGAGGTCCTCGTCGTCACTCTCAGCCATCTCGCTCGCGTCGCTGAGCTCCGAAGACAGACTCGTGAACTCGGCAAACGATTTAGCGACCGGCTCGAGCCGGGCGAATTCCTTCGACAGCTCACGAAACTTGTCGGTATCGCCGATGACCGACGGCTCGCTGAGCAGGTGAGCAACCTCCTCTTGTCGCTCTACGAGCCGGCTTAGCTTCTCCTCGATCGATCGTTTCACATGCCGCCGCTGACTGAGCTGACGATGTGCAGATCCTGCTGCGGATACGGAATCGACAACCCCGCGCCCTCGAGCGCCAGTTTGATCTGCTCGAGCAGATCGCTGCGCACCTGCCAGTAGTCACCGGTCGCAACCCAGACACGCACGGCAATATCGACGCTACTCGCGCCAAGCTCCATCAACAAAAGCTGCGATGGAGGCTCCTTGAGAATGCGCGTGTCCTGTGAGATGACGCCCTGAATCAGCGCCTTTGCGCGACCGATGTCGTCGTTGTAGCTGATACCGATCAGCAGATCGATGCGTCGCGTGGTCTCAGCCGAGAAGTTCGTGATCGTCGCACCGTAAATCAGAGCGTTGGGGACGGTGATCACGCGATTATCGGGCGTCTTTAGAACCGTGCTGAAGATTCGGATGCTTTCGACCGAGCCCGAGATACCGGCTGCGTCGATGAAATCGCCGGCTTTAAACGGCCTGAAAAACACCAACATGACGCCTGCAGCAAAATTGGACAGCGAGTCCTTGAGCGCGAGGCCGACGGCCAGGCCGGCAGCACCGACGATCGCGAGGAAGTTCGTCGTATTGATGCCGAGCGTGCTGAGCGCCGTCAGAATGACTAGCGCGATCAGCAGGATATAGACGAGGTTGCCGAGGAAGCGAGACAACGTCGCATCGATGCCGGCGCGATCCATGCCGCTGCGAATCCATTTAGTTACCGATCTCGCGATCCATCGACCGACGATGAACACGAGCAACGCTGCCACAATGCGGCCCGTCCATGCCATGGCCAGCGGCCCGATCACGCCTGGATCGAGCCACTCGCCCAAAATAGAAGTTAAGTTCTCCAAGCCGATCTCCTCGTCATTGTGGTCGCGGCCACCCTCGGCCTCGGGATTCGGCGAAATTGTCGAGTAATCGCTGACGCGACACAAGCGCCGGCCCCAGTACAGGCGATGGACAGAGTCTGTTCGTGACGCCGGGCGTGGGTGCCTGTCGGGCCTTTAGGGTATAGTGCGGAGGCCGCAACGGACCTTACTCATAATCGCCGATGAGCTGCGTCTCCAATCGCCCAAGCCCAGATCCAACGCGCGACCTGCAGCGAATAGCACGTTCTATTTGCCGATTCGGCTGCTCGCTCGCGATGCTGGCCCTCGTCGGCTGTGCAACGAGCTCGCCGCAGCTGACTGGCGATGCGCGCGTCGACGTCGACTCGCACGTCTTGCTAGCGGAGCTCGCGCGCGAGCGCGAGGCCTTCGCGGAATCGGCCGACCACTACCTCGCCGCAGCAATGATCTCCGAGGATCCGCGCTACGCGGGTCTCGCGACCGAGATGTCGCACCGCCTCGACCTCGACGACGTCGGGCTCCAAGCTGCGCGGCGCTGGTACGAGCTCGATCCCGACAACTTCCGCTCGAGCCAGTTCTTGGGGCTCTTTTTGCTGCGTACCGGCGATCTCGAAGCCGCAGTCGAGATTCACGAGGCACTGCTGTTGCGCTCGCGGAACACCGCGGCCGGCATAGCGCTGATCATCGAGGCACTTTGGGAGGAGGAGAACGACGGGCCGGTAATCGAGCTCGTTCGCAGGCTCGTCGAGTCGAACCCGAATGTCGCCGAGGGGCACTACGGCCTCGCGCGGCTCGCACTGCGCGCTGACGACTATGGGCTCGCAGTATCGAGCGCCCGCCGCAGCGTGGAGCTGCGAGCCAACTGGACCGACGCACAGTTATTGCTCGCCCGTGTGCTCGTGTTGACCGGTCAGGCCGAGGAAGGCATCGCATTGATCGGCCCGATCGCCGCCGAAAGCGATAGCCTCGAAGTGCATCTGCAATACGCCGAGCTGTTGCTGTCGGCCGGCCGCGGCGACGAGGCTCGGGAACGGCTCGATGAGATTCTGCTCGATAACCCCGGGATGCCCGAGGCGATTCGCGCACTGGCGTTTTTGACGCTGACGCGCGATGAGCTCGACGATGCGCGCGGGTACTTCGAGCAGCTCAGAACCCAGCCGCGCTTCCGCGACGAGGCCTTCTTTTATCTCGGCCGCATCGCCGAGAACCAGGAACAACCGCTGCAAGCCATGCGCTCGTACTCCCGCGTCACGACGGGCTCCAACGCGATCGAAGCGCAGCTGCGCGCAGCCAACGTGCTGTTCACGCAGCTCGACGATGCCGAAGGCGCGCTACAGCATCTGCGCGAGTTCGGGCTCGGCAATCCGGAGTTCGAGATCGAGATGCTCGTCGCGCAAAGCGACTTGCTGCTGCGCATGGCGCGGTACGAGGATGCCGGCCAACTCGTCGATGCGGCGCTCGACAATCACCCCGATCATCCGGTGCTCGACCAAGCACGGCTGCAAATTTTCGTTGTGCGCGCACAGGCGGCCGTCGCGAACGGCGAGCTGGATCTCGCCGACGACATCCTGCGCGACGGGCTGCGGGCCCATCCGGGCAATACAACACTGCGCTATGCGCAAGCGCTGCTGTACCAAGAACAGGGGCAACTGCGGCGTGCGGCAACGGCGCTGGAGTCGCTCGTCGAGGACATCCCGGACGATGCGAGCCTGCTGAACGCATTGGGATATCTATTGACCGACTCGCTCGATCGCCATGACGAGGCCTACGGCTACATCGAGCAAGCGCTGATGCTCGACCCCGACAACGCGGCCATCATCGACAGCATGGGCTGGGTTCTGTTCCATCTCGGCGACCACGCCGCTGCGCTCGAGCAATTGCTTCGCGCATACGAGCTCTTTCCGGATCCGGAAGTCGCTGCGCATATCGTCGACGTCCGCTGGGCGCTTGGCGAGCACGCGCAAGCCCGTAAGCTGCTGGAAACCCAACTCGGCGAGCACCCGAGCGATCCGCATCTCGAGGACGTCAAGCAACGACTCGGATTATGACTGGCGTCTGGCGCGGCGCCGCGGCAGCTCTGTCAGTCTGCGCGGTGCTGTCCGGCTGTGCGGGCCTAAGGCCCGGCAGTGACGAGCTGACGTACGCCGAACGGCGCGATCGCCTCGGCATGCTCGAGGCCTGGAACCTCAGCGGCCGGATTGTCGTCAGGACCGGCGAGCGCGCATTCCAGGGCCGATTTCGCTGGTCACAGCGACCGGACGACCTAGAGCTTGTCGTGCGCAGTCCAATCGGCACGAGCGTCATGCGCGTCTCGGGTCCCAACGACAACCTTGTCGTCGAGACGCGCGGGGAACAGCGGGATCTCGACGACCCCGAAGCGCAGCTCTCGGCACTGGTCGGCTGGTGGCTGCCGGTCACGAGCTTTCCGAGTTGGCTGCTCGGCATCCCCGATCCGGCCTACGCGGCGCGCGAGCGTGTCGGCTCGGGAAACACCCTAGCCTCTCTCGACCAGCGGCTGTGGCGCATCGACATCGCCGACTACCAGCTCGCAGACGACGTCTTGATACCGCGCGAGCTGAACCTTCGCCATGACGCACTCGAATTGCGTGTCATTATCGACCGCTTCGACGCCGCGCCTTGAACTTAAGTCGACGCCGGCAGCACAATAAACATCTCCTGGGGTGTAGCCAAGCGGTAAGGCAACGGGTTTTGATCCCGTGATTCGCAGGTTCGAATCCTGCCACCCCAGCCACCTTTGAACTTGAACGGGAGCTTACCGTTGGACCTCGGACCGACCACGATTTTCTCGGGCAATGCCCATCCGGAACTCGCGCAAAAGATCGCGCATCATCTGCGCATTCCGTTAGGCAAAATCGGCGTCGGACGATTCAGCGACGGTGAGATCAGCGTCGAGATCCGTGAGAACGTCCGCGGCAGAGACGTTTTCCTCGTGCAGCCGACGTGTCCACCGACCAACGAGAATCTCATGGAGCTGTTGGTCATGGCCGATGCGTGCCATCGCGCGTCCGCCGGACGCATCACTGCGCTGATCCCGTACTTCGGTTATGCCCGCCAAGATCGTCGCCCGCGCGCTGCGCGCGTGCCGATCACGGCAAAGCTCGTCGCCAACCTGATCGGCACGGCCGGGATCGATCGCGTGCTGACCGTCGACATCCATGCCGACCAAATTCAGGCGTTCTTCGATGTCCCGTTCGACAACGTCTATGCGTCTCCGGTCTTGCTCGGCGACGTCTGGCGTCAGGAATACGACCCGATGGTCGTCGTCTCCCCCGATGTCGGCGGCGTCGTGCGCGCGCGCGCACTCGCCAAGCGCCTCGACGATGCGGATCTCGCGATCATCGACAAGCGCCGCCCGCAAGCTAACCAAGCCGAGGTCATGAACGTGATCGGCGAGGTGGCCGGCAAGACCTGCGTCATGATCGACGACCTCGTCGACACAGCCGGGACGCTGTGCGCTGCCGGCGTCGTGCTCAAGGAGCGCGGCGCAGAGCGCGTCGTTGCCTACATCACTCATCCGGTACTGTCAGGCCCCGCGGTCGAGCGGATCGAGAACTCCGTGCTCGACGAGCTTGTCGTGACCGATACGATTCCTCTGAACGACGCGGCCCAGGCCTGCAGCAAAATCCGCCAGCTCAGCGTTGCCGAGCTGCTGGCCGAGACGCTGCGGCGCATCAGCGATGCGGAGTCGGTGAGCTCGCTGTACGTCGACTAAGCCCGGATATCTCACCAGGCGGCCACTACGCCGGCGCCCGCGGTGACACGGGCGGCTCAGGGCTGGTATCATCCGCGCCCCCGAGAGGAGACGGTCATGAGCACGGGTTTCGAGCTGGAATTCAAGGCGCGCGAGAACACTGGCAAGAGCCACAATCGGCGTTTGCGGCACGAAGGCCGCGTCCCCGGAATCCTGTACGGCGCGGGCCGAGACGCGCGGGCGATCTCGCTCGAGTGGAACACGCTGATGCACCAGATGGAGCGCGAAGCCTTCTACACGAGCATCCTCTCGCTCAAAGAGGGCGAGAACACCCAGCCCGTGATCGTCAAGGACGTCCAGCGCCACCCGATCATGCCGCAAATCTTGCACATCGACTTCCAGCGCATCCTCGAGGACGAGGAGATCTCGCTGAACGTGCCGATCCACTTCATCGGCGAGGAGCAGGCCAAGGGCGTCAAGCTCCAAGGCGGCGAAATCCAGCATCTGATGACCGAAATCGAGATCAGTTGCCTGCCGAAGAACCTGCCTGAGTTCATCGAGCTCGATGTCACGGACCTAGAGCTCAACCAGCTACTGCATTTGTCGGATGTCACGGTTCCCGAAGGGGTCACGTTCACCGACCTCGCCCACGAGCGCGATCCTGCCGTCATTGCGATCAACCCGCCCCGGCGCGAGGAAGTCGAGGAAGAAGCCGCGGAAGAGGCGGTGGCTGTCGAGGGCGAGGAAGCAGCGACTACGCCAGAAGCGGCCGAAGCTCCGAGCGAGGACACGGAAAGCTAGCGCCCCGCCGGGGCGTGTCCGGAGACGCGACCCGCGCTGGTCGCGTCCGAGTAGAATCTGCGCATGTCGACCGTCATCGAGCTCATCGTCGGACTCGGCAACCCGGGGCCGGAGCACCAACAGACACTTCACAACGCGGGTTTCTGGCTCGTGGACCTCATTGCGCGCGAGTGCGGCGAGACGTTCAAGCGCGACAAACGCCTGCAGGCGGAGCTCGCCGACGTGCGCGTCGACGGCCACCGCATCCGGCTCTTAAAGCCGCAAACGTACATGAATGCCAGCGGCCGCGCGGTCAGTGCCGCACTGTCCTATTACAAGATCGAGCCTGAGCACATGCTCGTGGCCCATGACGAGCTCGATCTCGCGCCTGGGCGCGTGCAGCTGAAGTTCGGCGGCGGCCATGCCGGACACAATGGCGTTCGCGACATCATGGCCCATGTCGGCCCGGAATTTTGGCGGCTGCGCCTCGGCGTCGGCCATCCGGGCCACGGCGTCGAAGGACGCGTTACCGGGCATCTGCTCGGCCGCGCCAGCAACCGCGAGGCCGATCCGGTGCTCGATGGCGTCGTCGCGGCTGCCGAAGGCATTCGGGTGATGCTTCGGCATGGCGCGGAGCGCGCAAAAACGATGCTGCACAGTCGTGACCATGGCTCGACCGATGCGCGCAACGACTAGCACGACGTAGGCGAGGTCTGCCGGATGGGAATCAAGTGTGGCATCGTCGGGCTACCGAACGTCGGCAAGTCGACGCTGTTCAATGCGCTGACCGCGGCGAAGATTCCTGCAGAGAACTACCCATTCTGCACGATCGACCCCAATGTCGGCGTCGTCAGCGTGCCCGATCCGAAACTGAATGCGATCGCCGCGATCGTCAAACCCGAGAAAGTCGTGCCGACCGTAGTCGAGTTCGTCGATATAGCAGGATTGGTCGCGGGTGCCGCGAAGGGCGAGGGTCTCGGCAACCAGTTCCTCGCCCATATTCGCGAGACGCATGCGATCTTGCATCTGGTCCGCTGTTTCGCGAACGACGACATCACCCACGTCGCGGGGCGCATCGACCCACTCGGAGATATCGAGACGATCGACACCGAGCTGTTGCTCGCGGATCTCGAGACCGTCGACAAGAGCCTGCAACGCGCTGAACGACAAGCTAAGGCCAACGACAAAAAAGCCATTGCTTGGCGCGATCTGCTGGCGGCCGC
>JAHEEN010000009.1 GCA_024640685.1 Rhodospirillaceae bacterium | reverse complement strand
CCGAACCCAGCCGATTTGAGAACTCCGTCGATACTTCAACCTTGGCCCCGAGTTCGACAGGCTGCGGGTTCCGCGCAGGGGGTGCGGCGCAGGACTGTCGACCAGGGCTGCAGTAGCGCAGCCGCAGCGGTCTCGTTAGTTGTCGATTGCGGCGTCGAGCTCCCGCTTGCGGTCGATCGAAAGCTGCTCAAGCTCCCGTGCGCGATCCATCGGCTCGACGAGGCCGCCGAACGCCGACTCGCGCAGCGCCGCGTCACGCTCGGCCTGGCTCGTCGACGCTGCATCCTCCTCGACAGAACATGCGCCGAGATAGACGATCGCCAGGAGGACGCCGTATGTCCTTAGATCCGTCATCGCACGCTACCTCCGAAAGCCTTGTAGTCGTTGACGAGTCACCGAGGATACGCCGAGCGACCCTGATCGGCACCGACCCGTGTCACGGATGCGTCGCGGAGCTACTCCGGTGCAAACGCGACGATCAGAAACGCCGAGTTCGATGTGCCGTTGCCCCACTCCATGCCGAGCTCCGGATGCAGGGGTTCGGGATTGACGACGACGAGCTCGTGTAGGCCTGCTTCCTGCAACAGGCGCGCATCGATCGTCACGCGCAACTCCGAGCCGCTGACGACCTCGTGAGGCGCCGGAACGCCCTTGAAGAGCACGCGCGAGCGCTGCACGAAATTAAAGCCCGTTATCGTGACCTCGGTCGTAGGGCTCCCGGCCTCGACCTGTACCGGCAAAATCGTCTCGATCGCCGGCTGCGGTGACTCGACCGGATCCGGGAGCGGCTCGCCCGCCCCGACCGGCGGGCGGCCGTTGAATCGCCCGCCGCTGCCGCCCGTTGCTACGGGTTTGAATGCGTTGACCCACAGCAGTCGTGTCACCGGCGGATTGAGCTCGGACTCGACCTTGAACACCGGGTCGTAGCCCGCGGTGTAGCTGAGATCGACGTCTCGTCCGTCGAAGACCACCCGATCGATATCGCGCAGATTTTGCACGTCGGCCAGCGGATCGGAATTGACGATGATGATGTCGGCGATCTTGCCGGCTTCGACCGTGCCGATCTCGTCGTCCATGTCGAGCAGCGCCGCCGACCACTTCGTCGCGCCCTGGATAATCTGCATCGGTGTAACGCCGGCCTCAGTGAAGATCATGAACTCGTGAAACAGATTCAGTCCGGGTACCTTGACGGGATTGCTGTCCGAACCGGGGATCAGCATCCCGCCTGCATCGACGAACATCTTGTGGAAGCGCAGCGAGTTACGGAACCCGCGCATGCGCCGCTCCCAGACCTCGCCGGTCGGTCTTGGGTCACGGAACTGGGCTAGCGCTGCTTCGCGGCGCGCCATCGGGTAATACGACAGCATCGCCGGATCGCCGCGATCGAAGAAGTCGCGAACCTCCTCGCCCATCCGCTCCCAGTCGCGCGGCATGCGCAGCCAGGAGTTGCGATACGTCGGATCGAGCGCGACCTCGGCGTCGACGAGCATTGCGATGACCTCGCGCGCCTTCGCATCGTCCATGTCGGCGTACATGTCCGCATCGTTGCCGCGCGCATTGCCGGCCGGTGGGCTACGCGTGATCAGACGGCCGACGCCAGCCGAGTGCGGCAACATGTTGCTGCCGAGCTCGGCGGCCTCAATCGGGCCGAAGACGGGCCCGTAGGCACGCGTGGAAACCGGCATGCCGAGGCGGCGCGCCTCGTCGAAGCCTGCACGGTAGTATTCGATCGGTAGCGTGCCGTCTTGGAACATGACGATGTCGGCACCGCCTTCGACGAACGCACGCACGAGCTCACGCGTGTGCTGCTCGGAGGTCGGCCGGCGACCGGGCGTCAACACGGTCTCGAGTCCCGTGTCGCCGACATCGCGCGTCGTGAGTCGCGAGATACCGCTGAACGCTCGCGGTGCCTTGATCTTGCCCATCAGCACGCCGTCACGGTACGCTGCGCCGACCTCGCCGGCGATGCCGACGTCGAGCGTCGCCGTGATGCCGTAGTTCAGCATGATCTCGCCATAGAACCACTGATAGCTGACCATCGCGTCCCAAAGGCCCGGCAGCACGTATTTTCCGCGCGCATCGATAACGTCCGCACCGCGTGGATACCGGCCCTGCCCGATCTCGCCGACCCGCGTGATCTGGTTGCCTTCGATGACGACGACGGCATCCGCGATCGGTGGGCCGCCGTTACCATCGATCAACGTCCCGCCTTCGATAACTAATGCCTGAGCGCTGACAGCGCTCGGATGGATCGCGATCGCGACAACGAAGACGATGCAGCACGCGAGCAGGAGGGACCGAACTAATTGCATTGAAGCTTCCTCGATCAGTTTCATCGACACCTCGGCGGTGGCAGGGTCACCTATATAAATCAGCCCCGCCTTCGTCAAGTCGAGTGGCATTGGGCGCCGTCTGGATCGGCTTGGCCAACGCGGCCATACTCTCGCGCGTGTGAAGTGCCGGACTCGATGGCGACGACAAACGAGGACAGCGAATGACCGACTACCGTTACCAAGACATCTTGCCCTCCGGGCACGTGGATATCGACTATCGCGCGCTGACGAGCGATCACGTCGCGACCGTCGAAGCGGGCGGTCGACGTTTTCTCGAAGTGTCCGAGGCCGGCCTGACGTTGCTCGCGCGCGAGGCGATGAGCGATATCGCGTTCTATCTGCGGCCCAGCCATCTGCGCCAGCTGCGTGTAATTCTCGACGACCCGGAAGCCTCGGCCAACGATCGATTCGTCGCGCTCGATCTGCTGAAGAACGCAAACGTCGCAGCGTCCGGCGTGCTGCCGATGTGCCAGGATACCGGCACGGCTATCGTGCTCGGCAAGAAAGGCCAGCACGTGTTGACGTCGGGCGGTGACGCAGCCGCGATCGAGCGCGGCGTATTCGAAACCTATCAGCAGCAAAATCTTCGCTACTCGCAGCTCGCGCCGCTCGATATGTATACCGAAGTCAACACAAAGACCAACTTGCCGGCGCAGATCGAGCTCTATGCCGTCGATGGCGACGAGTACCACTTTCTGTTCATGGCAAAGGGAGGCGGATCGGCGAACAAGAGTTTTCTGTACCAGGAGACTAAAGCGCTGCTGAATCCCGATTCGCTGCTCGAGTTCTTGGGCGAGAAGATTCGCTCGCTCGGCACGGCTGCATGCCCCCCTTACCACCTGGCCGTCGTCATCGGCGGTACGTCGGCAGAGTACGCACTGAAGACCGCCAAGCTCGCGTCTGCGCGGTACCTCGACGGCTTGCCGACGGTCGGCAGCGAGGCTGGGCACGGCTTTCGCGATCTGACGCTCGAGGCCCAAGTGCACGAGCTGACGCGCGCGTCGGGTATAGGCGCGCAGTTCGGCGGCAAGTATTTCTGCCACGACGTGCGTGTCATTCGCCTACCGCGCCACGGTGCATCCTGCCCGGTTGCAATCGCCGTGTCGTGTTCGGCGGATCGCCAGGCGCTCGGCAAGGTTACGCGTGACGGCATCTTTCTCGAGCAACTCGAGACCGAGCCCGCAAAGTACTTACCCGAGGTCACGCAAGACGAGCTCGAAGGCAACGTCGTCAACGTCGACCTCAATCGCCCGATGGCGGAATTGCGCGCGGAGCTTTCGAGGTACCCCGTCAAGACGCGGCTGTCGTTGACGGGGCCGCTCGTCGTTGCGCGCGACATTGCGCATGCGAAGATCAAGGAGCGCGTCGAGCGCGGCGAGGGCATGCCGGACTATCTCAAGGAACACATCGTCTACTACGCAGGACCGGCAAAGAAGCCGCACGGCTATGCGTCGGGTTCGTTCGGTCCGACAACGGCCGGGCGCATGGACGCGTACGTCGACTTCCTGCAAGCCAACGGCGGCAGCTACGTGATGCTGGCAAAAGGTAACCGTTCTAAGGCCGTGACGAATGCGTGTCGCGAGCACGGTGGGTTTTATCTCGGCTCGATCGGCGGGCCGGCCGCTCGGCTTGCGCAAGACTGCATCAAGAACGTCGAGGTGCTCGAGTATCCGGAGCTCGGCATGGAGGCGGTCTGGCGCATCGACGTCGTCGACTTTCCAGCATTCATCGTCGTCGACGACAAGGGCAACGACTTCTTCAACGAAATCGCTAACGCGGTCGGCGGCGTGCCGGTACGCGCAGCCGGTTAGTGCCCGCGCAGCGGGAGCCGCAAAAGTTCGAACGCACGGCAATGGCACGTAGCGCAGCTGGAGCCAGACGCGCACCGATGCGGTCTCGGCCCTAGTTCGGTGGAAGTACTTAGCGATATCTTAGACTCGATGCGCGTCGCTGGAAGCGTCTATTTCTGCGACCACCTCGAAGCACCGTGGTCGATGGATTTCGTCGATCGCGACGATGCGAGCTTCCATCTCGTGCGTCGCGGCGAGTGCTGGCTGACAGCCGATGACGTGACCGAGCGACTCGGCCCCGGCGATCTCGTGTTCGTCGGCGCGAAGCTCGATCATCGCTTGAGTAGCTCACGGCCCGGGTCGACCGAGCCGGAGCACCCAGGGGAAACGTTGCTGTTGTGCGGCTACTGCCGGTTCGATGCGCCGCTCGACCATCCGCTGCTCGAAGCGATGCCGACGTTGACGATCGTACGTGAAGAAGAGTTGCTGCGGCATGCATGGCTGAAGTCGACGCTCGATCAATTGAGCGCTGAGTACCTAGCGCAGCAGCCCGGCAACGAGGTCATCGTCAACAAGCTGACCGAGGTCGTCATCGTCGAGCTGGTTCGCATCAACTTCGGGCGATCCGACAATGCCGGGTTCGTCGGCGCTTTGTTCGATAAGCCGATCTCCCATGCGCTCGGCTTGCTGCATGCCGAACCGCAGCGCGCATGGACGCTCGACAAGCTCGCCGGCGAGGTTGCGCTGTCGCGCGCGGCGTTTGCCAAGCGCTTCAAGGAGCGTGTCGGCCAGACGATGTTCGAGTATCTGACGACGCTGCGAATGCAGCGCGCGCAAGCGCTGTTGCGCGAGACCCCATTGCCGCTTTACGACGTCGCATCAAGGGTCGGATACGACTCGGATCTCGCGTTCGCCAAGGCATTCAAGCGGCTCGTCGGCACGACGCCGACGCGGTACCGCAAATCGGCGCGACGCTGACGGCCGACCATGTCGCGCTTGCGAGATAGCGGAAGTGCACGAGCGCCCTGGCGGCAGTGGCCAGGGCATTGGATCTTAAGCGCGCCAGCCACGATTTGGGCCTTGATGGATGCTCGCCCTCGGGACGGCGCGCGTTCGCGCTCCGCCTCGCGTTGCCGGGTTCGGGCCGGCGGTGCTAGATTGCGCCGCTATACGCAGGTTCCCGGAGTCTAAGTTGGCAACGCGACGGTCGAAGGCACCGCCCAGTCGAGCGGACAAAGCAGCGAACGCACTCGTCGATGCGGCTGTCGCGCACCGCAAGGGTGACGTCGCGGCCGCGAAGCGCTTGTACCGCAAGGTGCTGCGTGCCCAGCCAAACCACTTCAAGGCATTGCGCTTAGCCGGCGCACTGGCCCATGAGACCGGCGACATCGACGAGGCGATCAAGCTACTCGGCGCGGCCGTCCGACATGCACCGGGCAACGAGACCGGCGCGCTCGAGGATCTCGGGCTGCTCTATCTGCAGTCCGGCGAGCAGGAGAAGGCCGAGGACCTGTTGCGGCGTGCAGTGGAGATCAACCCGACGGGACTCGTCGCGTTGACTCGATTGGGCTCGACATTGATTACTTGTGGTCGAAGCGCCGAGGCTGTCGATGTGCTCGAGCGCGCTCGCAACGTTGCGCCCGACGACCCTCAGGTTGCGTACGCGCTGGCGCACGCGTTTCTCGAGAGCAGCGACTTCGATCGCGCGGTCGAGGTCGCCGATGCGGGTCTGGCGGCGCGCCCTGACGATACGGCTACGCTCGTCGTCAAAGGTGTCGCGCTGTTTCAGCTCAATCGCTTCGATGAGTCCGAGGCCGTGCTCGCGAACGTCGTCTCAGCGATGCCCGAGGATGCCAACGCATGGTTTCATCTCGGCCGCGCACGGGCCCGGTCAGGCAAACGTGACAGTGCCGTCGAAGCGTACGAGAAGGCTGCCGAGCTCGCCCCGGAGCTTGCAACCTCGTTCAGCGAGCTCGCGAATCTGCATAGTGCGGCAGGCGATAGCGATAGCGCACTGGCCGTCGCCGATGAGTATCTCGCACGCCAGCCGATCTCGGCGGCATTGATCGTTGTCAAAGCGCTCGCGTTGCGCGACGCAGGGCGGGCTGCCGAAGCGGATGCGGTGCTCGGCCTCGACACGCTCGTGACGGCCGAAGTCGTTGAGACTCCGTCGCGGTTCGACGATCTCGATGGGTTCAACGCCGCGCTCGAGCGGGTGATTCGCCAGCATTCGTCGTTCGATCGTGTGCATTCAAACCGCGCAACACGCCACGGCGCCCAGACCGGCAGCCTAATGATCGAGCCGGCCCCGGAAATGCGCGCGCTCGGGCGGATCATCGACGGCCGCGTCCGCGAGCTGAAACAGCGCCTCGGCAACAGTGAGCACAGGGATCATCCGTGGGTCGCGAATGCGCCGAACCACTGGTTCGTCAACGCGTGGGCCGTTGTGCTAGGTGACCAGGGGTACCAGACGCCGCACATTCATCCAGATGCTTGGCTGAGCGGCGTATATTATGTCGCAACGTCGGCGGACGGCATGGGCCCGACGCACGGTGAAGACGGTTGGCTGGAGCTCGGCTGCGTGCCCGAGCAGCTTGCCGCGAACGTGGCGCCACCGACGCGCCGGATCGAGCCCCAGCCGGGCCTGCTGGTCTCGTTTCCTTCGTTTACGTGCCATCGGACGCTGCCGTTCACGGGCCAGGACGCGAGGATCAGCATCGCTTTCGACGTGTTCCCGGCCCCCGAATAGCCATCGCCGGGGAGCCCGGCCGCGATGGGACTTGAGCCTGTCGCGCAGCTGTTGCAATCTGCACAGTCTAGGTCGCGATTTGCGGCCGAGATACGAATAAACTATCGGGGTGCCCTGTGCGCTCCGCGGAACCAACGAGAACCCTGAAGCGAGGAAGTTCAGTCATGACACATCTAGGGGGAAGATCGATATCTTCAGCGATTGTCGCCGGCATCATGTCGCTGGCGGTTACGGCCGCTTTTGCGCAAGCGCCGGCCATGGACGACAACGACATCGCAGGCGTCGTCACGAGTGCAAACGGCGCCGAGGCCGGCGTCTGGGTAATCGCCGAGACCGACGAGTTCGATACGCGCTACGCGAAGATCGTCGTTACCGATGACGAGGGCCGCTACGTCCTGCCCGATCTGCCGGACGCCGAGTACGACGTCTGGGTTCGCGGCTACGGGCTCGTCGACTCCGAGAAGGTCTCGGCACGGCCCGGTCAACGCCACGACCTCGATGCGGTCGTCGCACCGTCGGCCGCTGCTGCCGCGGAGTACTACCCGGCAATCTACTGGTACTCGATGATGCACCTGCCGAGCGAGGCAGAAGTCGCCAACGTCGAGGGTGGCCTGAACCACTACCAGAACATGATGCGCAACAACGGCTGCGTGGGCTGCCACCAGCTCGGCCAGAAGGCCACGCGCACGATCCCGGAGATGTTCAGCCACTTGCCCGGCGACCAGGCCTGGATGCGCCGCGTGCAGTCCGGTCAGGCTGGCGGCCAGATGATCCGTCAGCTCGCTCAAGAGCTGCAGGGCGTGCCGTTCAAGTACTTCGGCGACTGGACCGACCGCGTTGCCGACGGCGAGATTCCGGCGCACGTGCCGCCTCGGCCGCAGGGCCTCGAGCGCAACATCGTCGCGACGGTTCGCGATTGGGCGTCGGAGAAGAGCTACCTGCACGATCTGACGACGACCGACCGGCGTAATCCGACGGTCAACGCTTACGGCAAAATCTACGGCTCGCCTGAGCTCAGCACCGACAACTTCCCGGTGCTCGATCCAATGGCGAATACCGACACGACGTTCCGCGCGAGTCCGCGCAGCCCGGAGACGCCGACGACGAACGACGCACCGGTCGTGCAGCCGTCGCCGTACTGGGGCGAGGAGCGCATCTGGGATAGCCAGGTCAACTCGCACAACCCGATGTTCGGCCACGACGGCCGCGTCTGGTACACGGCCCGCGTCCGCGGACCGGAAACGCCGGCGTTCTGTCGCGAAGGCTCGGATCATCCGTCGGCGCAGGTCTTTCCGACATCGCGGACGGGCCGCAATCTGGCCGTCTATGATCCGCAGAAAGAGGAGTTCACGCCGATCGACACGTGCTTCTCGACGCACCATCTGCACTTCGACCAAGACGACAACAACACGCTGTGGACCAGCGGCGGTGGCGATGTCGTCGGCTGGCTCGATACCAACAAATTCCTCGAGACCGGCGACGAGCAGGCCTCGCAGGGTTGGGCGCCGCTGATTGCCGACTCGAACGGCAACGGCCAGCTCGATGAGTGGACCGAGCCCGGCGAGCCGATGGACCCGAGCAAAGACATGCGGATTCCCGGCAGCGGCTTCTACGCCGCAATGCCGAGCCCGGTCGACGACTCCGTTTGGGGCACGCTGCGTGACTTCCCCGGCGCGATCGTCCGGCTCGACCCGGGTGACAACCCGCCGCAGACGGCGTTGTCCGAGGTCTACAACGTGCCGCTGCCCGGCTACGGCCCGCGCGGCGCCGACATCGATCTCGAGGGCCGCGTCTGGGTCTCGCTCGGTAGCGGCCATCTCGGCGAGTTCGATCGTCGCAAGTGCACCGCACAGCTAAACGGCCCAGAAGCCGCAAAGGGCGATCATTGCCCCGAAGGCTGGACGTTCCATCGCTATCCGGGCCCGGGCTTCCCCGAGTCGCCTGAGCTCAGCGCCGAGTCGAGCTATTACAGCTGGGTCGATCAGCACAACGTCACGGGCCTCGGTGACGACGTGCCAATGTCGACGGCCAATCTGTTCGACGGCGTGCACGCGCTCGTCGACGATGACTGGGTCACGATGCGCATCCCGTATCCGATGGGCTTCTACTCGAAGGGCTTCGAAGGCCGGATCGACGATCCGAACGCCGGCTGGAAAGGCCGCGGCCTCTGGGTCCCGAGTGGCGACCGCACGCCGTGGCTCAAGGAAGGCGGCCAGGGCACGCGCCCGCTCGTCGTCCACTTCCAGGTGCGACCGGATCCGCTGGCGCACTAACGGTTGATTCGCGAAAACGCGGCGGCGGCGTCTTAGACGCCGTCGCCGTTTTTTTTGCCTAGCGTAATTGCTCCCTGTCGGTACTCCCGCCACGTGTGTTGTGACGGCGGATAGGCAGTCTGCAGTGATCGATGCGCTACGCGCGATGGCGCAGCGAGAGCACGATCGGCTCGGCGCGTCGCGGTTCGGGGCCTGCGGCGACCTCGACACGGTCGCGGCCGCTTTGCTTGGCGAGGAATAGCGCTTGCTCGGCCCTGAGCAGCAATGCATCGGCGCCCTCGCCGATCCGAGCCAACGCGGCGCCGACGGAAGCGCTTAGCGAAAAGGGGGCATCAGGCGCGCGAGTGGATACTGTAGAGCGCAGATGTTCGGCGACCGCTGCTAGCTGTCGCGCCGAGAGTGTTTCGACGAGCAACGCAAATGCGTTGCCGTCGTAGCGCGCGATGACGGACTCGTCGCCGACGCCGGGAATCGCGCTGGTGGTTCGCACGAGCCGCGCAGCGACTTCGCTCAACACGTCGTCACCGCGCGACGGCCCGTGCGATAGATTGATGTTCTTGAATCGATCGAGATCGACGAGACAGACGCCGAAGGGCTCTGCATCGCGCGCGGCTCGGTCGAGTCGCGTCCGCAGATGCGACACGAATGCCGGGCGCAACAGCGTTTGCGTCAGCGCGTCGCGTTCATCGTTATGGGCACGAGCGTGGCTCGCTCGCCCGGTCGAGTGCGTCACTTAGTTCTATAGCTAGCTCTTGATGCGGAAATCCTGCCAGGGTGATTCAATGCCGACAGTGATCGCGCTCCCGCTTTTCGACGTTTTCTTTTTACATAAGCCGTGTATGGCGCGTTAACCGAGCAACGCCTCGCGTTGGTAGAGACGAATCGCGATGCCCGCAAGCAACGCACCGAGGAGCAGGCTCGAAAGCGCCGATAACGCCGTATAACCCCAACCGAGAGGCGCGGCCTTGAGCAATCCCGTGACGAGCAGATGCTGGCTCAAGCTCGGGATCCACATCAAGCTGAGATCAGGTTGCACGTTCAACAGCGTCGCAATCAGCAGCGGTAAGGTCGGAATCAACATCACGAGAGTCAGGTAGGTCTGTGCTTCCTTATAGCTGCGTGTAAACGATGCGACGAGCGTCATCAGGGCTGCGCCCAGTGGCGTAAACGGAGCAAGCACGAGAAAGACCTCTGCGGCGATGACCGGGCCGAAGTTCGCGCGCATGCCGAGCCCTTCGAGCGACACAAACTGCAGCGCCACGGTGAATCCGACCAACGTCAGCGCCAGCGACAGCAACATGTAGCAAATCGTTGCGGCCATCTTGCCCAGCAATAGGCTCGATCGGCCGACAGGTAGAGTCAACAACGGCTCCAGGGAACCGCGCTCGCGCTCGCCGGCCGTCGCATCGATTGCGAGATAGAAACCGCCGGCCAATGTCGCAAGCAGCAAGAAGTACGTCAGCATGCCGAGCAGCAACACGGACCGCGTTGCCGCCGTCGAGACGTCGAGCTCGTCGACTGTAACCGCGCGTGACACCATTGGATTCAAGCCGCGGGCTTGCAAGCGCAACATGCCCACTTGATTCGAGTACGCGTCTAGGGCTGCGCGCACGCGCTGACTCGAGGCCGTTGCGCTCGCCTGCGAGCGGTCGACGATGAGCTGCACGCGCGCGTCGCCAGCTATGCGAAACGCGTCGCCATAGCCCGGCGCAATCGCAAGTGCGACGTCTATATCGCCGCGCTGCACGGCCGCGCGCGCCGCTGCGACCGTCGTTGGCCCATCCGCGGCTGCCGCGAGTCCAAAGCGTCCAAGGAAGTCGACGAGGTTCGGCGCCTCTTCGGCGTTGACGATTGGTATCTCGATGACCTCGTCGAGGCTAGATAATGCCTGGGACAGCATGACGTTGATCAGCACACTGAATAGCGCCGGCGCGAACAGCGGACCGAAGAACAACGTCGAGAATACCGTGCGCCGATCGCGCGCATTCTCGACGACCTCTTTGCGGCACACTGCGGCGATCGGCGCTCTCATCGCCCGGCCACGCTTTCGACGAAGATGTCCTCGAGCGACTGGTTATCGAAGCGCTCCTTGAGTTCCTCGGTCGTGCCCTGCGCGACGATTTGGCCGTGCGCGACGATCACGAGATCGTCACAGAGTGCCGCGACCTCCTGCATGATGTGACTCGAGATTACGATGCACTGGCCACGAGCCTTGAGCTCGGTCAGCCAGTTTCTGAGCACGAGCGTTGCCATGACATCGAGACCGCTCGTCGGCTCGTCGAGGAGCAGGTTCTTTGGTCGATGGACGAGCGCGCGGGCGAGCCCGACCTTGGTGCGCTCGCCTTGCGAGAAGCCTTTGGCCCGGCGATCGGCAATCTCCTGTAGCTCGAGCCGCTCGATCAGTTGCTCGACGCGTTCCGACAACACCGGTTCTTTGAGGCCATGCAGCCGGCCGAAGTATGCGATGTTCTCGCGACTCGTCAGCTGCGGATAGAGTCCCGCGCCATGCGGCAGCACGCCGAGGCTGCGGCGCGCGCGGAGCGGATGCTCGACGACGTCGATACCGTCGACGCGCGCGGTGCCGGTATCGGGCTTGAGCACCGTGTAGAGGATTCTTAGGCACGTCGACTTACCCGCGCCGTTCGGTCCGAGCAAGCCGGTGATCCGTCCGTCGCGGACTGTAAAGCTAACGCCTTTGAGGGCCTCCACGTGGCCGAAGCGCTTGCTGATGCCGTCGACGTCGATCACGGTTCCGGGCCGCTGAAATCTAGAAAAAACGGCGTTCGTCGGCTCCGTTCGAGACAGCTGGCATCGAGCGTTTCGGTCTCGAGGTTCGTCACGAACTCACGCAAGAGCCGCGGCATGCAGGCAATGCCAGCTAGGCCGTGACCCTGTCCCTCGCCGACGATGTGGCGAGCGTTTGCAAGCGTTGCAGCGACTCGCTCGCCGTAGTCCGGCGGCGTGATCGGATCGGTATCCCCCGACAGAATCAGCACCGGGTGGTCGGTGACAACGGGATCGCGCAACTCGTCATCGCGCTCACCGGCTGGCCAGACCGAGCAAACCGCCCGCAATGCGTCTGACACGCTGGTGCCGAGATAGGTCGTCAAGACCTCTACGCTCGGCGCGTCGGGAAAAAACGGCACGTCCTCGGTGCAGACGACGGCGTTGTGCATCGGCAGGCTGAGCTCGGAGTCGAGATCGGCCGTCAACATCCGGCTTTGCGCAGCGAGCGGTGCAAAGTTCCCGGCACGGGCGGCGTCGATCAACAATGGCAACAGCGCCGCGGTTTGAGGTGCGTAACTGAGCAGCCTAACCACCGCGCGCGCGTCGTCGCCGGTCAACGTCAGCGAAAGCGGCTGCGCCGTCGTCGGATCGGCGAGGGACAGCTCGACGGAAGCTGCATCGAGCGTCGCAAGCAACGTTGCAAACATGCCGGCGCTATCGGGGTACTGCGCATCGCAGGCGGCGCTGGCTGCGCATCGTGCGAAGATCAGGTCGAGTGCGCTCTGCGCATGGATGGCCATGTCGGGCCCGAGCGCCGCGTCGCTAGGCAAGGCGCCGTCGAGGATCAGCGCCCGCACGCGCTCGGGGTAGCGGCGCAGATAGTGTTGCGCGACGCGCGTGCCGTACGACACGCCGTAGAGGTTCCAGCGCTCGACGCCGAGCGCCTCGCGCACCGCATCGAGGTCGGCGACTGCGACGGACGTCGTGTAGTAGCGCGGATCGCCGTCTAGCGATGCCAGGCACGTGCGCATCGCGTCGGGCAATAGACTCAGCTCGGTGCTCTCGAGGCTAGCTACACTGACCGACGGGCATGTGAGCGGCGCGGATTCACCGGTGCCGCGCTGATCGACGAGCACGATGTCGCGATCGCGTTGGATCGCCTCGAACGCGGCGCCGCTGGCCGCGTAGAAACGCGATGCGGCTTGACCGGGGCCGCCAGCTATCACGACGAGCGGGTCGGGCTGGGGCTCTGGGCTCAACGATGGAACCCGTGCGACGAAGACCTCGATCTCACGGCCATCGGGTTCGCTCGGGTTCTCCGGGAGCGTCAGGTGCCCACAGCGAGCGGCGACGCTCGGCAAGCGAGGCGCTTCGAGGCGACATGGCTCGAGAACGAGCTCGGCGCTCGCAACTGCCGGGGCCAAAACCAGCGTCACGGTCAGGAAAACGAATCGGGCGGGTCTCATCGCGGCGACATGTTGGCGCGCGGCGCGACGATTTGCCAGCCCAATGCAGATCCGGCTCGGCTGGATCTGGCTTGGGAGTGGCCGATCGCATCGACGGCCGAATGGCGACCGCTGTGTCGTTTGGTAACGGTGTCCTGGCGGCAAATCGCGGCTACGCCTAGAATTCCCCGGTCATGAATTCCGCGAACGCGTTCGATTGCATCGTCGTCGGTGGCGGCCACGCTGGCACCGAGGCCGCGCTTGCTGCCGCGCGCGCAGGTGCCAACACGCTGCTGCTGACACAGAACCTCGAGACTGTCGGTCAGATGAGCTGCAACCCCGCAATCGGCGGGATCGGCAAGGGACATCTCGCCAAAGAGGTCGATGCGCTCGGCGGCGCGATGGCACGCGCGATCGATCGTGCGGGTATTCATTTTCGGACGCTGAATGC
Organism: Rhodospirillaceae bacterium; assembly: GCA_024640685.1. GTDB lineage: Bacteria > Pseudomonadota > Gammaproteobacteria > Steroidobacterales > Rariloculaceae > JAHEEM01. The sequence continues at coordinate 23,361 of JAHEEN010000009.1, read as the reverse complement.
GCGCAAGGGCCCGGCGGTGCGCGCGACGCGCGCGCAAGCCGACCGCTCGCTCTACAAAGTAGCGATTCGTCAGATTCTGGACGCAGCGCCGAATCTGAAGCTCTTACAGCAAGGTGTCGAAGACCTGGCGGTCGAGGCTGATCGCGTGACCGGCGTCGTAACGCAGTCGGGGATTACGTTTCACGCGCGCTCAATCGTTTTGACGGTCGGCACGTTCTTGGGCGGGCAGATTCATGTCGGCGATGCGACCCAGGCCGGCGGTCGCATGGGCGACCCGGCGTCGATTGGGCTTGCCGCGACGCTGCGCGATCTCGGGCTTGCAGTCGGTCGGCTCAAGACTGGCACGCCGCCGCGAATTGACGGGCGCAGTATCAACTACAGCGGTCTGACGCCGCAGCCTGGCGACGAGCCCCGGCCGGTGTTCTCATTTCTGGGCGACCGCGCTGAACATCCAGCGCAGGTCCATTGTCATATCACGCATACGACACCGGCGACCCACGAGATCATCCGCGCGAACCTCGGCCGTTCGCCGATGTACAGCGGCGCAATCGAGGGCACCGGGCCGCGCTACTGCCCGTCGATAGAAGACAAGATCGTTCGGTTTGCAGACAAGGACTCCCACCAAATTTTTATCGAGCCCGAAGGGCTCAAGACGACTGAGGTCTATCCGAACGGAATCTCGACGAGCCTGCCGTTCGACGTCCAATGCGCATTCGTTCGCACGATCGCGGGATTCGAGCGCGCCGAGATTACGCGTCCAGGCTATGCAATCGAGTACGATTATTTCGATCCGCGCGATCTCAAACCGACGCTCGAGACCCAGGCGTTGCGCGGGCTCTACTTTGCGGGCCAGATCAACGGTACGACCGGATACGAGGAAGCAGCTGCACAAGGGCTCGTCGCCGGGCTCAATGCGGCACGCGCCGCGGTCGGACGATCGCCGTGGTATCCGACCCGCGAGCAAGCGTACATCGGTGTGTTGATCGACGACTTGATCACACGCGGCACGACCGAGCCGTATCGAATGTTCACATCGCGTGCCGAGTATCGTTTGTCGCTGCGTGAGGACAATGCGGATCTGCGCTTGACGCCGGTCGGTCGCGAGCTCGGCCTCGTCGACGATACGCGCTGGCGCGCGTTCGAGGCCAAGCGGGCATTCGTCGAAGCCGAGACCCGCCGACTCGAAGCGCGCGTCGTTCGGCCGGGCGATATCGGGCCAGAGTCTGCGATCGGTGACATCAGTCGCGACACGCGTGCCTATGATTTGCTCAAGCGTCCGGACGTTCGCTACGAGGATGTCGTCGCGCTAGTGCGAATCGGCCGGGTCGACGCATTCACAGAGCTCGACCAGATGACCGCGGAGCAAGCGGCCGCGCAGCTCGAGATCGGCGCGCGTTACTGCGGCTACATCGAGCGGCAGACGCGTGACATCGAGCGGCAGCGCGCGCAAGCGTCGCGGCAGATTCCGGCCGAGTTCGACTACACGCGCATACACGGCTTGTCGAACGAAGTGCGCGAGAAGCTAGAACGGACGCGTCCCGAGACGATCGGCCAGGCATCGCGGATGTCGGGCATGACACCGGCGGCGGTTGCGCTGCTGTTGGTCGAGCTCAAGAAACGTGAGCTGAGGAAGAGCGCCTAAGGGCAATTGGAGAGCACGATGTCACGATACAGTATTTGGTTCGCAACGCCGGCCCTGATCGTCACGTGCGCGCTCGTTGCCTGCACGGGTGGAAATGACGCCGACATGCCGGCAGCAGCTGCTCGATCCGCGCCTATCGGTGGTGCTACCGGCATGGAGCTCGCCGAGAGCCAAGTGCTGCGCTGGGGCAACGGCTCTGAGCCGCAGAGCCTCGACCCGCACGGCGCGACGGGGTCGCCGAGCTCGAATATACAGCGCGACCTTTTCGAGGGGCTCGTTAACGAGGCACCGAACGGCGATCTCGAGCCCGGTGCGGCGGCATCCTGGGACATCAGCGACGACGGGGTCGTCTACACGTTTCACCTGCGGCCCGATGCGCGCTGGTCGAACGGCGATCCGGTCACGGCCGAGGACTGGGTCTTTAGCCTGCGTCGGAGTCTCGATCCGGCAACGCTGTCGCAGTACACATTCATCATGAGTCCTATCGTCAATGCTGATGCGGTTGCCGCCGGTGAGCTGCCGACGAGCGAGCTCGGCGTGCGCGCGATCGACGACTACACGCTAGAGATCACGCTGCACTCGCCGACACCTTATTTCTTGGGGCTGTTGACGCATTCGGCGACCTACGCGGTGCATCGCCCGAGCGTCGAGGCGCACGGCAATCAGTTCACACGGGCGGGCAACCTGGTGTCGAACGGCGCATTCATGCTCGAGGACTGGGTCGTGCAGTCGCACATCAAGCTCGTGCGCAATCTCGAGTACTGGGACAATGCTACGACGACGCTCGACGAGGTCTGGTTCTACGTGACCGAGGACCAGTCGGCCGAGCTTAGGCGATACCGTGCCGACGAGCTCGATATCACGTATACCGTGCCGAAGCGCCAAGTTGCGTGGATTGACGAGAACATCAGCGACGAGAAGGCATTCGCGCCGTACCTCGCAACGTACTACTACGGTTTCAATGTGACGCGCCCGCCGTTTAAGGACAATCCGCAACTCAGGCGTGCGCTGTCGCTCGCGGTCGATCGCGAGATCATCACGGGCCAAGTCACCGCGGCCGGCGAAGTGCCGGCCTACGGCTGGGTGCCGCCCGTCAACGGCTATGTCGGCCAGCAGATGCCCGAAGCCGCGTGGACCCAGGAAGAGCGCAACACCGAGGCGCGGCGACTGTACGCCGAGGCCGGCTACTCGGGCGATAACCCGTTGCGCACCGAGATCATGTACAACACGCAGGAGGATCATCGCCGCATCGCGCTTGCGGTCGCGGCGATGTGGAAGCAGGTGCTCGGCGTCGAGGCGCAGATACTCAATCAGGAGTGGAAGGTGTTTCTCGACACCCGCCGTCAGATGGTCGATACGCAGGTCTTCCGCAGCGGCTGGATTGGCGACTACAACGATGCGAACACGTTCGCGGAGCTGCTGGTTACGGGCGGTGGCATCAATAACTCCGGTTACTCGAACGCTGACTACGACGCGCTCGTCCGCCAAGCGGCGCGCGAAAGCGATCTCGGCGCACGCGCGGGACTATTGCAAGACGCCGAAGTGATACTGCTCGAGGACATGCCGATCATGCCAATCTATTTCTATGTGACGAGTCGCCTCAAGAAACCCTGGGTCGGCGGCTACGAGCCGAACATCATGGATCATCACCGCAGCAAGAACTTCTACATCCTCAAGCACTAGGCCGACGCGTTGCTACGCTACACGCTGCGTCGGGTACTCGGCGCGATCCCGACGCTGCTGATCCTGATCGCGCTCGCGTTCTTCATGATCCGGCTCGCACCGGGTGGCCCGTTCGACGCCGAGCGGGCATTGCTGCCCGAAATCGAAGCTAACTTACGCGCTACCTATCATCTCGACGAGCCGTTGCCGATGCAATTTGCTCGTTACCTCGGCGGACTCGTCAGAGGTGACTTCGGGCCGTCGTTCCAGTATCGCGATTACACGGTGACCGAGCTGATCATGACCGGGTTCCCCGTGTCGCTACGAATCGGTCTGGGCGCTATGGTCGTTGCGCTGCTGTTTGGCGTTTCGGTCGGCAGTCTCGCGGCGCTTAGGCAGAACTCGCGCACGGATTACACGGTCATGGCGATGTCGATGACCGGCATCTCGATCCCAAATTTCGTCATGGCGCCGATCTTGATATTGATCTTCGCGGTCTACTTGGGCTGGCTGCCTGCGGGCGGCCTCGGCGACGGAGCGATTCGTAACCTGATCCTTCCGGTCGTCTCGCTCGCGCTGCCGCAAATTGCCTACATCGCGCGACTGACGCGCGGCAGCATGATCGAGGTGCTGCGCAGCCCGTTCATTCGCACGGCGAAAGCGCAGGGTTTGCCGCAAGCGAAGATTCTGCTGCGCCATGCGTTGAAGCCGGCGCTGTTGCCGATCGTTTCCTATTTGGGGCCTGCGACTGCGGCCGTGATCACGGGGTCAGTCGTCATCGAACAAATATTCGGCGTGCCCGGGCTGGGGCGCTTCTTCGTGCAGGGCGCGCTAAATCGCGACTACACGCTCGTCATGGGAGTCGTCGTGTTCTATGGCGTGCTGATCGTCTTTGCCAATCTGCTCGTGGATTTGGCGTACGCCTGGCTCGATCCCAAGGTGAAGTACGCTTGAGCACCGAAGCCTCACAAGTGCCGCAAGACGAAATCCCGGGGCGCAGTCTTTCGAGCGATGTTTGGCGTGTGCTGCGCCGTAATCGTGCGGCGATGGTCTCGGCAATTGTCGTAGGCTCGATGGCCGTTTTCGTCATCGTCGGCCCGTGGTTCAGCGCCTTCAGCTACGATTTCACCGACTGGAGCAATCTGTCTGTTGCGCCGGGGCTAGAGCACGGCCATTACTTCGGAACCGATACGCTCGGCCGCGACCTATTCGTGCGCACGCTCTACGGCGGGCGTATCTCGCTGATGGTCGGCATCGTCGCAACGATCGTTAGTCTCGCAATCGGTATCAGCTATGGCGCGACCGCGGGCTATTTAGGTGGGCGCACCGATCACATCATGATGAGGATCGTCGACATTCTCTATGCTCTCCCGTTCATGTTTCTAGTCATATTGCTGATGGTCTACTTCGGCAGAAACATTCTGTTGATCTTCGTTGCGATCGGTGCGATCAATTGGCTCGATATGGCGCGTATCGTCCGCGGTCAGACGTTGAGCCTCAAGCGCCGCGAGTTCGTCGAAGCTGCCGAGGCACAGGGCGTGCGCACGCCGGCGATATTGCGCCGGCACATCGTGCCGAACTTGCTCGGTGTCGTCGCCGTCTACGTGACGTTGACGATTCCCCAAGTGATTCTCGTCGAGTCGTTCCTGAGCTTTCTCGGCCTCGGTGTGCAGGAGCCGATGACATCGTGGGGCGCGCTGGTCAAGGACGGTGCCGAGGAGCTCGAGAGTGCACCGTGGCAGCTGATCTTCCCAGCGACGTTTCTCGCCGCGACGCTGTTTTGTTTCAACTTCCTCGGCGACGGTCTGCGTGACGCGCTCGATCCGAAGGACCGCTGATGAGTCTGCTCGACGTCCGTGAGCTGAACGTGCGGTTCGACACGCCGGACGGAGAAGTGCATGCGGTGCGCGACCTGAGCTTCTCACTGGCGCGCGGTGAGACGCTCGGCATAGTCGGCGAGTCGGGCTCGGGCAAGAGCCAAACGGTCATGAGCCTGATCGGGCTTTTGGCCGATAACGGACGCGCCGACGGTGTCGCCGAGCTCGATGGCGAGAATCTGCTCGCGATGTCGGACGCGGCGCTCCGGCGGGTTCGCGGTCGGCGGATCTCGATGATCTTTCAGGATCCGATGACGTCGTTGAACCCGTATTTGACCGTCGCCGACCAGATGACACAGGTCGTGCGCGAGCACGAGAAGCTGTCGCGCCAGGCCGCGCGTGCGCGCTGCCTGGAGTTGCTCGAGGCTGTGCGCATTCCGGAAGCATCGGAGCGCCTCGATGCCTATCCGCACGAACTTTCCGGCGGCATGCGCCAGCGCGTCATGATTGCCGCGAGCCTGCTGTTGAACCCCGAGATCTTGATCGCCGATGAGCCGACTACCGCGCTCGATGTCACCGTGCAAGCGCAGATTCTCGACCTGATCACCGATCTGAAGCAACGATTCGAGACGGCGATCATCTTGATTACGCACGATCTTGGCATCGTCGCAGGCACGTGCGACCGCGTACTCGTCATGCACGGCGGCGAGCTCAAGGAGCACGGTGGTGTGCGGGACATCTTCTATTCGCCGCAACACGCATACACGCGCGGATTGATCGCTGCGGTACCGCGACTCGACGAAGCCCGCTCCGAGCGCCTCGCAGCCGTCGGCGCGGCCGGCCCGGCGGAGACGAGCGCGCGCGCTGCCGCCGCCGCCGCATCGACGCTGCTCGATGTCGACGATCTCAAGGTGTACTTCCGCGTGCAGCACGGCGGGCTCTGGGGCGAGCGTCGCGATCTGAAGGCTGTCGACGGCATGAGCTTGGTGCTCAAGTCCGGGGAGACGCTCGGCGTCGTCGGCGAATCCGGATGCGGTAAATCGACGCTCGCACGCGCCATTGTGAGGCTCGTGCCGGCAACGGCCGGGCGCGTTTGTCTGCTGGGCCAAGACTTGGCCACGCTCGACCGCGACGCGATGCGTGCGGCACGTCGCGATCTACAGGTGATTTTTCAGGACCCGCTGGCGTCACTGAATCCGCGGATGACGGTCGGCGACATCATCAGCGAGCCGCTGTGGACGCATTACCCGAAGCTCGAGGCTCGAGAAGTTCGCCGTCGCGTCGTCGACGTGCTCAGCCGCGTCGGCATCGGCGGTCGCGAGCTAAACCGTTATCCGCACGAATTCTCTGGCGGCCAGTGCCAACGGATAGGGATTGCGCGTGCGCTCGTGCTCGAGCCGAAGCTCATCGTCTGCGACGAGCCCGTCAGCGCGCTCGATGTGTCGATCCAGGCGCAGATCGTCAATCTGCTGATGGATCTTCAGGCCGAGCTCGGCTTGGCGCTGATCTTCATTGCGCACGATCTAGCGGTCGTGCGGCACATCAGCCATCGCGTCATGGTCATGTATCTAGGCACCGCCGTGGAGATTGCCGATCGCGCAAGCCTCTACGACCGTCCGTCCCATCCTTATACGCGCGCGCTGATCAGCTCGGTACCGATACCGGACCCCGACAAGGAGCACTCGCGCAGTCGCGAGCTACTGAGCGGCGATCTGCCATCGCCGATCAGTCCGCCGAGTGGCTGTCGGTTCCGCACGCGCTGCCGGTTTGCGCAAGCGCGTTGCGCGAACGAGTCGCCGGCGCTGCGGCCTCTCGGCGCCACGCTCGTTGCGTGCCATTTCGCCGAGGAGCTGGCAGCCGACGCAGCGCGGCAATGACATCAGAGATCTCGACGCGGTTGACGGCGCTCGGCCTGCCGGTCGCCGCTGCCGAGGAAGCGAGACTCGGCACCTATCTCGACCTCCTCGAGCGCTGGAACCGGGTCCACAACTTGACCGCCGTCAGGGATCGCAACGCGATGATCGAGCGCCACGTTGCGGAGAGCCTCGCGCTGCGGCCGGCGCTGCGCGGCCGGCGCATCGCCGACGTCGGTAGCGGCGCCGGGCTGCCCGGTATTCCGCTTGCGATCGTCGAGCCCGAGCGGCAGTTCACGCTGATCGAGAGCCGCGCAAAGCGAACGGCGTTCCTGCGCCATGTAAAGAGCGAGCTCGCGCTGGCCAACGTCGACGTCATCGAGGCCCGCGTCGAGGACTTACGCGATGCTGCGCCGTTTGATACCGTGCTCGCCCGCGCCGTCGCATCGCTCCCGGAGATTGCGAGGCTCGCGGGGCACTTGCTCGGGGCGCGCGGCGTCATGCTGGTCCCGACGAAGGCCGATTTTGCCGCCGAAGCCGGCGACGTCGGTCGGGATTTCTGCGTTCGGCGCCTTGAGCCCGCGGGCTGCGACGTGCTCAAAGGCGCGCTCGTCGCGCTCGAGCATGCGGCAAGCTAGGGGATTTCGGTGGGGCGAATCATCGCAATTGCGAATCAAAAGGGTGGCGTCGGCAAGACGACGACGTGCGTCAATCTCGCCGCGTCGCTCGCGGCGACGCATCGTCGCGTCCTCGTCGTCGATCTCGATCCACAGGGCAATGCAACGATGGGCTGCGGCGTCGACAAGGCCGAGCTCGAGACGACGATCTGCGACGTTCTGCTCGACGGTGTCGACATTGGCGCAGCCGTTGTGCCGGCGGCCGAGGGCGGCTTCGATCTCGCGCCGAGCAACCAGTCGGTCACGCTCGCCGAAGTCGAGCTCGTCAAGCAGTCCGAGCGTGAGTACCAGCTGCGCCGCGCACTGCAAGCGGTTGCCGCCGACTACGACTACATTCTGATCGACTGCCCACCGTCGCTGAACATTCTGACCGTCAATGCGCTGACCGCGGCGGACGGCGTGCTAGTGCCGATGCAGTGCGAGTACTACGCGCTCGAAGGGCTCAGCGCGCTAATGAACACGATAGAGCAGCTGCGCGGCGGCGCGAATCGGAAGCTGCGTCTCTACGGCATTCTTCGCACGATGTTCGATCCGCGAAACAATCTCGCGACCGAGGTCTCAAGCCAGCTGACCGAGCATTTCGGCGATCGCGTGTTCCGAACGGTCATTCCGCGGAACGTGCGCCTCGCCGAGGCACCGAGCTTCGGGCGCCCGGCGCTTTACCACGACAAGTACTCGCGCGGTGCCTTGGCGTATCTGGCGCTTGCCGGTGAAATCAACCGTCGCGAGGCGACGGCGGCGGCGTAGCGAGGCGGGCGCCTCGTGAGCGTTCCGCGTTACGCTACAATCGCGCCAAGCAGCAAGCGGGAGCGGCAGCGCGACATGGCAAAACGCAGAAGTCTCGGGCGCGGCCTCGATGCGTTGCTGTCGAGCGCGACAGCCGCTGGCGACGAGCCCGCGGGCTCCGGTGAGCTCAAGGAGCTCCCGGTGGACCTGTTAGAGCGCGGCAAGTATCAGCCCCGCTCGGACATGCGCGAGGAGACGATCGCCGAGCTCGCCGAGTCGATCAAGGCGCAAGGCGTCGTGCAACCGATTGTCGTGCGGCCGCTCGGCAAGCGCGGCGGCGAGCAGCACTATGAGATCGTTGCCGGTGAGCGGCGCTGGCGTGCCGCACAGCTCGCCGGGCTGCATGCGATCCCGGCTGTCGTTCGCGAAATCCCCGACGAGGCTGCCGTTGCGATGGCGCTGATCGAGAACATCCAGCGCGAGGACCTAAACCCGCTCGAGGAGGCGCGTGCGCTGGATCAACTCGTAGAGAAGTTCGGACTCTCGCATGCAGCCGCGGCGGCCGCCGTCGGCCGGTCGCGGGCTGCTGTGACCAATCTACTGCGACTGCTCGAGCTGCCGAGTCCGATCAAGACGTTGCTCGAGGACCGCGAGATCGGCATGGGCCATGCGCGCGCGATGCTCGGCATCTCGTCGCCCGAGTTGATGGTCGGGCTGGCAAGACGCGTCGTGCGCTCGGGCTTGAGCGTTCGCGAGACCGAAGCCGCCGTGCGCAAGCTGTCCGCGGGCTCAACCGGTGCGCGGAGCGGCCAGCGCAGGCGCTCCGGGCGCAACGATGCGGACGTCGAGCGGCTCGAGGTCGAGCTTTCAGAAAAGCTCGGTGCGGCCGTCAGCATCGAGTACGGGGCGCGCGGCGGGCGTGTCGTGATCCGCTATCACACGACCGACGAGCTCGAGGGCATCCTAGCCCACATTAAGTAAACCGAACGATGGATCGGTGGCAAAGATTCGTCTGTGCGCCGGGACAATCGCGAAGATTCAAGTGCTCTCTCGTATTGCTTACGACCTGGTGACTGCTTACAATGCAGCCGCTGGACACGCGCCACGATGCCGTCGTGGCTTTTTTTTGTCGGCAGCCTTTTGCCGACTCGCCGTTCCAGGCTGATCAAGAGGCCATTGTGCGAGTAGACGACAGTCGCGTCGTGCCGTTGACCTTGCTGACGCAAGCAGGCGTAACGGTCGCCGTCGCTGTCGTGCTGGGCGTGGCCTACGGCCCGGTCGAATCGATGTCGGCGCTGCTTGGCGGTATCACCGCTGTAGCGCCTAATGCGTATTTGGCTGCTCGGCTGGCGGTGCCGCGCGAGCGCGATTCCGCCGAAGCCGTCGTTCGCTCAGCGCGGATTGGGGTCGTCGGCAAGACGGTGCTAACGGCTGTGTTGTTCGGCGTGATATTTGCGACCGTCAGGCCGCTGTCGGCGCCGGCGGTGTTCGGTGGATTTATCGCCGCGCAACTCGTCGTTTTCGGTGGCCTGCTGATGGGCAGCGGGGCCTCGAACGTGGATCTAGGAGCGAAGAGCTAGGGTATGGAAGAGTCGCACGGCGGCGCGGAACAAACCGCGAGCGAGTATATCCAGCACCATCTGACGAATCTCCAGGTTTGCCGTGATCACGGCGAATGGGTCTGGGGACACTGCGCGGGGAATTTCTGGACGATCAACGTCGATTCGATGTTCTTCTCGATCCTGCTCGGCGTCCTCTTTCTCTATCTGTTCGGCAAAGTTGCGAAGCAGGCCAGCGTCGGTAAGCCGACGAAGCTGCAGGCCGCCGTCGAGCTCGTAATCGGCTTCATCGACGGTTCAGTCCGTGACGCGTTCCACGGCAACAACAAGCTGATCGCGCCACTGGCGCTGACAATTTTCGTCTGGGTTTTTCTGATGAACCTGATGGATCTAATCCCGGTCGATTGGCTGCCAACGATTGCGGCCGCCGCCGGCATCCCATACCTAAAGGTGGTGCCTACGACCGACGTCAACATCACGTTCGCGATGTCGATATCGGTTTTTATTTTAATTCTCTATTACTCGATCAAAATGAAGGGCTTCGGCGGGTTCACGAAGGAGCTCACGATGCATCCGATAGCGCCACCGACCAAGGGCGTCGGCTTGATCGTCGCGCCGCTGATCATCGCGTTCAATTTCGTGCTCGAAGGCGTATCGCTGCTGGCCAAGCCCGTGTCGCTGTCGCTACGGCTGTTTGGCAATATGTATGCTGGCGAGCTCATCTTCATATTGATCGCATTGCTCGGCCTCTACCAGCTGCCGCTGCACTTCGGCTGGGCCGTCTTTCACATCCTTGTAGTTACGCTACAAGCCTTCATATTTATGATGTTGACGATTGTTTATCTAGGCTCGGCCCACGAGACCGAGCACTGAGTCGTTTTGCCGGATCACTCGACTGGAGACACTGATGGACTTTGTGATTGGTATGAATCTGCTCGCTGTCGCGCTTCTGATTGGCCTCGGCGCACTGGGCGTTGGCATCGGCATGGGCCTACTGGGCGGTCGATTCCTCGAGGGCGCGGCGCGACAACCCGAGCTCGCACCGATGCTGCGAACGCAGATGTTCCTGGTTGTCGCATTGCTCGACGCGATCGCGATGATCGGCGTCGGCATCGCGCTGTTCTTCGCGTTTGCCAATCCATACATCGCTTAGCAGCGATCTACGGGTGCGAAGCGCCTGCGTTCCCCGGATTCGGGGCGCGGGCCGCACGCAGCTAGCGGGAGAATCTAGTGGATTTCAACATGACACTGTTTGGCCAGTCGATCGCGATGCTCGTGTTCGTCTGGTTTTGCATGAAATTCATCTGGCCGCCGATCACCGATGCGATCGAAGCGCGCCAGAAGGAGATCGCGGACGGTCTCGCTGCTGCGGAGCGCGGACAGGCCGATCTAGCTTCGGCACGTTCCGAGGCCGAGAAAATCGTCGCCGAAGCACGCGACCAAGCGCGCGGTATCGTCGACCAAGCAAGCGTCCGAGCGAACGGTATCGTCGAGGAAGCCAAATCGGCCGGTGAGGCCGAGCGAGCCCGTCAGCTCGAGGGCGCGCGCGCCGAGATCGATATCGAGGCTAATCGTGCGCGAGATGAGCTGCGAGGGCAGGTTGCGGCGATCGCAGTCGCCGGCGCCGAGCGCATTCTTGCACGGGAAATCGACGCGAATGCGCACCGCGAGTTGCTCGACCGACTCGCCTCGGAGCTCTAGGCGACAATGGCGGACTACAGCACGATCGCACGACCCTACGCGCGAGCCGTTTTCGACGTCGCGAACAGCGACGGGCGTCTCGCGAATTGGTCCGAGGCGTTACACGCCGCGGCCGGTGTCGTCGCAGACCCGGTTGCGCGAGCGTATCTGGCAACGCCCGCGCTCAAAGCGAACGAGCGTGCGGCTTTTCTCGTCGGTGTGCTGGCCGCAACCGCCGTGTCCGATACGATCGGCTCGGCCCAGGGCCGTAATCTTCTGGCGTTGCTTAGCGAGAATGGCCGGTTGGCCGCGCTGCCCGAGATCGCAGCGCAATTCGACAAGCTTCGAGCGGATGCCGAGAACAAGGTGACCGTCAAGCTTTACTCGGCGAGCGATGTCGACGCACGACAACTCGAGACGATGACAGCGGCATTACGCGAGCGGCTCGGTCGTTCTGTCGAGATCGAAGTTGCGGTCGATTCGAATTTAGTCGGCGGCGCGATCGTGCGCGCCGACGATAGAGTCATCGACGGCTCGGTGAAAAGCCGCTTGGAGCGGCTCGCCGCGGCGTTGATCGGTTAATGGGGAATACCAATGGCATTGAAAGCGTCTGAAATCAGCGATCTGATTCGACAACGAATCGAGAACTTCGAGGCCTCGTCCGAAGCGCGCGACGTCGGCACGATCATCGCGTTGACCGACGGCATCGTTCGAATTCACGGGCTCGGCGACGTGCAGTACGGCGAGATGATCGAGTTTCCAGGCAATACGTTCGGGCTCGCGTTGAACCTCGAGCAGGACTCGGTCGGTGCTGTCGTGCTCGGAGATTACAAGCATCTGTCCGAGGGCGATTCGGTCAAGACGACTGGACGCATTCTCGAGGTTCCGGTCGGCGAGGCGCTATTGGGTCGTGTCGTCGACTCTCTGGGCCGGCCGTTGGACGGCAAGGGACCGATCGATGCGGCGATCACGTCGGCAATTGAGAAGGTCGCGCCGGGCGTCATCGATCGTAAGTCGGTCAGCCAGCCGGTGCAGACGGGGCTGAAATCGATCGACTCGATGGTCCCGATCGGCCGCGGCCAACGCGAGCTGATCATCGGCGACCGCCAAACCGGCAAGAGTGCCGTCGCGATCGATACGATCATCAACCAGAAAGGCACGGGCATCAAGTGCATTTACGTCGCGATCGGCCAGAAGAATTCGACCGTCGCCAATCTCGTCAGACGGCTCGAAGAGCACGGCGCGATGGAGCACACGATCATCGTCGCGGCCTCGGCGTCGGAGTCGGCCGCGATGCAGTACATCGCGCCGTATTCCGGTTGCGCGATGGGCGAGTACTTTCGTGACCGCGGCCAGGACGCGCTCATTATCTATGACGATTTGACGAAGCAGGCCTGGGCCTATCGTCAGGTGTCGCTGCTACTGCGCCGCCCACCAGGCCGCGAGGCCTATCCCGGCGACGTGTTTTATCTGCACTCGCGGCTGCTCGAGCGTGCCGCGCGCGTCAATGCCGACTACGTCGAGCGCTTTACCGATGGTGAGGTCAAGGGCCAGACAGGCTCGCTGACTGCGCTGCCGATCATCGAGACGCAAGCCGGTGACGTGTCGGCGTTCGTGCCGACGAACGTGATCTCGATTACGGACGGCCAAATTTTTCTCGAGACTGATTTGTTCAACGCCGGTATTCGCCCGGCGATCAATGCGGGTTTGTCGGTGTCGCGTGTCGGCGGCGCTGCGCAGACGCAGATCGTCAAAAAGCTCGGTGGCGGCGTGCGGCTCGCTCTCGCGCAGTTCCGCGAACTTGCGGCTTTTGCGCAGTTTGCGTCCGATCTCGACGAGGCCACACGCCGGCAGCTCGAGCGCGGCCAGCGTGTTACGGAGCTCATGAAACAGCCACAGTACTCGCCGCTGTCGGTTGCCGAGATGGCGATCTCGCTGTTCGCGGTCAACGAAGGGCTTCTCGACGACGTACCGGTCGATAAAGTCGTTGCGTTCGAAGCCGGCCTGCACGCGCATGCGAACGCCAATGCGGCGGCACTGATGGAGAAGATCAATGCGACGGGCGATTACAACGACGAGATAGCGGCAGAGCTCAAAGCCGTTGTCGAGGCATTCAAGTCGACCGGCACTTACTGAGCGCGCACGGGCAGGTTGATAGGAACACGCGATGGCGGTCGGCAAAGAAATTCGCACGAAGATCAATAGCGTCAAGAACACGCAGAAGATCACGAAGGCCATGGAAATGGTCGCTGCATCGAAGCTGCGCAAGACGCAGGATCGCATGGCAGCGTCGCGGCCGTATGCCGAGCGTATTCGCACGGTGATCGGACACTTGTCCGAGGCCAATCCCGACTACCGCCACCCGTTTCTCGATTCGCGCGAGATCAAGCGCGTCGGCTACATCGTCATTACGACGGATCGCGGCTTATGCGGCTCGCTGAACGTCAATCTGTTTCGCGCGATGTTGAACGACATGCGAGCGTGGCAGGAGAAGGGCGTCGAAGTCGATCTGTGCGTCATCGGAGCCAAGGGGGTCGCGTTTCTCCGTCGTCTACGGACGAACATCGTTGCGGCAGCGACGCATCTAGGCGACGCTCCCAAGGTTGCCGACCTAATCGGCACGATCACCGCGATGACGGACGAGTACGTGCAGGGCACGATCGACAAACTCTTTCTGGTGCACAACGTGTTCGAGAACACGATGACGCAAACGCCAGAGATTCGCACGCTGCTCCCGGTCGAGGCTGTCGACAAGTCGGAGCTCCAGGAGAGCTGGGACTACATTTACGAGCCGGACGCTGCCGATCTGCTCGACAATGTCTTGATGCGTTACATCGAGTCGCAGGTTTACCGGGCCGCCGTCGAGAACGTCGCGTGCGAGATGGCATCGAAGATGGTCGCAATGAAGGCGGCTACGGACAATGCGGGCAAGTTCATCGATCAGCTGCAACTGATCTACAACAAGGCGCGCCAAGCAGCCATCACCCAGGAAATCTCCGAGATCGTGGGTGGCGCGGCGGCCGTTTGAAACGGATAGTGAAATAGGAAGGTAGAGATCTCATGAGCACGGGTACCATCGTTCAGGTCATTGGCGCGGTCGTCGACGTCGAGTTTCCACGCGACGCTATTCCGAAGGTCTATGACGCGTTGCACCTCGCAGATCATGATCTCACGCTCGAGGTTCAGCAGCAGTTAGGCGATGGCGTCGTGCGCGCGATTGCGATGGGCTCGAGCGAGGGCTTGAAACGCGGCTTGGCGGTCGCCAACTCCGGTCAGCCGATCTCTATTCCGGTCGGCGAGAAGACGCTTGGCCGCATCATGGATGTGCTCGGCACGCCGATCGACAACGCCGGTGAGATCGGGGAGGAGGAGCGCTGGCCGATTCACCGCGAACCGCCGGCCTATGAGGATCAAGCGGCGTCGACCGAGTTGCTGGAAACCGGCGTCAAGGTCATCGATTTGATCATGCCCATTTCGAAGGGCGGCAAGATCGGTCTCTTCGGTGGTGCCGGTGTCGGCAAGACCGTGACGCTGATGGAGCTCATTAACAACATCGCTAAGGAGCACGGCGGTTACTCCGTGTTTGCCGGTGTCGGAGAGCGAACTCGCGAAGGCAACGATTTCTACCACGAGATGCGCGAGTCGAAGGTTATCGACAAGGTCTCGCTGGTATACGGCCAGATGAACGAGCCGCCGGGTAATCGCCTGCGTGTCGCTCTGACTGGACTGACGATCGCCGAGTACTTTCGCGACGAAGGCCGCGACGTGCTGATGTTCATCGACAACATCTATCGTTACACGCTCGCAGGAACGGAAGTGTCCGCATTGCTCGGCCGCATGCCGTCGGCCGTCGGTTATCAGCCAACGTTGGCCGAGGAGATGGGCGTGCTGCAGGAGCGCATCACATCGACGAAGACCGGCTCGATCACGTCGTTCCAAGCCGTCTACGTGCCGGCCGACGATTTGACCGACCCGTCGCCGGCGACGACGTTCGCGCACTTGGACGCGACGTTGGTGTTGTCGAGGCAGATCGCCGAGCTCGGCATTTACCCGGCCGTCGACCCGCTCGACTCGACGAGCCGGCTGCTCGACCCTAACGTCATCGGTCGGGAGCACTACGACACGGCGCGGTCGGTCCAGGCGGTGCTGCAGCGTTACAAGGAGTTGCAGGACATCATTGCGATCCTCGGTATGGACGAGCTGTCCGAGGACGACAAGCAGATCGTGCAGCGCGCACGCAAGATTCAGCGTTTCTTGTCGCAGCCGTTCGCCGTCGCCGAGACGTTTACCGGCACGCCCGGTAAGTACGTGCCGCTCAAAGAGACGATTCGTGGCTTCAAGGCCATCGTCGATGGCGAGTACGACCATCTGCCGGAGCAAGCATTCTATATGGTCGGGCCAATCGAAGAAGCCGTCGAGCGAGCCAAGTCGCTACAGTAGGGGACGAAGCCCACAATGGCCAATATCCGTGTCGACATCGTTAGCGCCGAGGGTGAGATTTTCTCGGGCGACGCCGCGATGGTGTTTGCGCCGGCGAAGCTCGGTGAGATCGGCATCGCGCCCCGCCATGCGCCGCTGTTGACGGATCTCAAGCCCGGCGAGGTCCGCGTCCAAAGCGACGAGGGCACGGAGCGGTTGTTCTACGTCACCGGCGGGGTTCTCGAGGTTCAGCCACACCTCGTGACGATTCTCGCCGATAGCGCGCTGCATGCGGAGCAGCTCGATGAGGATGCCGCTCTCGCGGCTCGCGAGGCGGCGCGCGAAGCGCTCGAGGGGCGTCACGGCGAGATCGACCTCGAGCAGGCGCAGGCCGAGCTCGTCGAAGCTGAGGCGCGTTACCGCGCCGCGCAGAAGCTCAAGGGCAAGCGCTAATACGACGTTCGCTGGGCGCGGCTGATCGACTCGGCGCGGCGGTCCCTGTCGACCGAATCAATTGGTTGTCTGTCTGTTACACCTAATTGCAGGAAAACGCGCGTCGGCCTGGTGCTCGCCATGTCACATTCCAGCCGTGGCGAACGCGGTATCATGCGGCCTTCATCGAGCGCCGATGTGACCGAGGTATCCACACCGTGGCATTGAGTATCGTGATCCTGGCCGCCGGGCAGGGCACACGGATGAACTCCGAGCAGCCCAAGGTTCTGCAGCCGCTAGCCGGGCGGGCGCTGCTTGCGCACGTCATCGAGACAGCGCGTGCCCTGGATGCCGATACGATCAACGTCGTCTACGGATACGGTGGCGACACTGTGCGCAACGCGTTCGCCGACGAGGATCTGACCTGGACGCTGCAGGCCGAGCAGCTCGGCACGGGTCATGCCGTCGCGCAATCATTGCCGGCCGTACCTGCAGATCACCAGGTACTCGTGCTGTGCGGCGATGCGCCGCTGCTCGCGGTCGAGACGCTCGCGATATTGTGCGACGTGGTAACGCCCGACTCGTTCGGTCTTTTGACCGCGAAGCTGGCCGATCCCAGCGGCTACGGTCGGATAGTGCGCGACGCCGACGGCAACGTCACAGGGATCGTCGAGGAAAGCGATGCGACTGACGAGCAGTGCGCAATCGATGAAATCAACACCGGTGTCATGCTCATGCCGGCCGGATGGCTCGCCCGCGTGCTCGCAGAGCTCGAGCCCGACAACGCGCAGGGCGAGTATTACCTAACCGATGTCATTGCTAGCGCTGTCGCCGAGCAGCTACCGATCGTTACCGTCGAGGCACCCGATGCGAACGAAGTGCTCGGGATCAACGATCGCGCGCAGCTCGCAGCCGCCGAGCGCATCGTGCAGGGGCGCTACGCGCAGCGCTTGCTCGATCAAGGCGCGACGCTTGCGGACCCGTCTCGAATCGAGCAGCGCGGCGACATTACGATCGGTAAGGACGTGTTCATCGACGTCGGTGCCGTCCTGATCGGGCGCGTTGTGCTCGGTGATCGCGTCCGCATCGGACCGTATTCGGTCATCGAAAATTCAACGCTGGGCGACGACTGCATCGTGCATCCTCACTGCGTGATGTCAGGCGTGACAGCGGGACCGAGTTGCGAGATAGGGCCGTTTGCGAGATTGCGCCCGGGCGCTACGTTCATCGAGCGTGTCAAAATCGGTAACTTCGTAGAGATCAAGGCCAGCGAGATCGAAGCCGGCAGCAAGGTCAATCATTTGAGCTACGTGGGCGACACCCACGTCGGCACCGGCGTCAACATCGGCGCGGGCACGATCACGTGCAACTACGATGGCGCGAACAAGCACCGCACGACGATCGGCGACAACGTCTTCGTCGGTTCCGGTGTCATGCTGGTCGCGCCCATTGCCGTCGGCGATGGGGCGACGATTGGTGCGGGCGCGACGTTGTCCAAAGACGTCGCGGCGGACGCACTGACGGTCGCGCGGACGCGACCTACGACGATACCGGGCTGGCGACGGCCCGAGAAGAAGCCTCGGGACTGAGCGAGCTAGCGAGTCGTCACGGAACAGCGACTATGTGTGGAATCGTTGGAGCCATCGCGGAGCGCAACGTCGTGCCGGTGCTGATCGAAGGCCTGCACCGGCTCGAGTATCGCGGCTACGATTCAGCCGGGATCGTCGTTGCGCAGGGTGACAGCGCACTCGGACTCGTGCGCACCACCGGCAAGGTCGCGGAGCTCGAAACCAAGCTTGCCGAGCATCCGCTTGCCGGGCGACTCGGTATCGCACACACCCGTTGGGCGACGCACGGCGGCGTCACCGAGCGAAACGCGCATCCGCATGTGTCACGGAGCCGGGTCGCGGTCATTCACAACGGTATCATCGAGAACTTCCAGGAGATCAGAGACGAGCTGACGGTAGCAGGCTATGTGTTCGAGTCCGAGACCGATACCGAAGTTGCAGCTCATTTGGTTCATCGGTATCTCGACGAAGGCCTAGACTTGCTCGATGCCGTACGCGCGGCCGTCGAACGATTTACCGGCGCCTATGCGTTGCTCGTCATCGACGTCGAGCATCCCGAGCGCATTATCGCAACCCGTATCGCAAGCCCGCTCGTCATCGGGTTAGGACTCGGCGAGAATTTCGTCGCAAGCGGTATCCCGGCATTGCTGCCTGTAACCCAGCGCTTCGTCTACCTCGACGAGGGCGATGTTGCGGAAATCACGCGTGAGCGCGTGACCGTGTACGACGCGAAGGGTAACGAAGTGAGACGCGACGTCCACGAGACGACCGTCAGCGCCGACGCCGTCGAGAAAGGGCCGTATCGGCATTTCATGCTCAAGGAGATCTTCGACCAGCCAGCAGCGCTGACCGATACGCTCTACGGCCGTATCGCAGATGGCGCAGTGCTAACCGAGTCATTAGGACCGGCTGCGGCGACGCTGTTGCCGCGCGTGCAGAACGTCCACATTGTCGCCTGTGGAACCAGCTATCACGCGGGCCTCGTCGGCAAGTACTGGCTCGAGGCGCTGGCCGGCGTGCAATGCCACGTCGAGATAGCGAGTGAGTACCGCTACCGTCAGGTCGTCGTGCCGCCCGACTCGCTGTTCGTGACGTTGTCGCAGTCCGGAGAGACGGCCGATACGCTCGAGGCACTGCGCAGGGCAAAAAAATCGGGCTACCTGGGGTCGTTGACGATCTGCAACAGCGCCCACAGCTCAATGGTGCGTGAGTCCGATCTCGTCATGATGACGCATGCGGGGCCGGAGATTGGCGTCGCAAGCACGAAGGCGTTTACGACGCAGCTGCAGAGCCTGTTGCTCGTCACGTTGATGCTGGCGAGTCAGCGAGGCATGTCCGAATCGCGCGAGCGCGAGTTCGTTAGCCAGCTGGTCAAGCTACCGAAGATCGTCGAGCAGACACTGACGATGGACGCGGCGCTGCGCGAGCTCGCGGAGGTATTCGCCGAGAAGCACCATACCCTCTTTCTCGGTCGCGGGCCGATGTGGCCGATCGCGATGGAGGGGGCGCTCAAGCTCAAGGAAATCTCGTACATTCATGCCGAAGCCTATGCGGCCGGCGAGCTCAAGCACGGCCCGCTCGCGCTGATCGACGAGGAGATGCCGGTCGTCGTCGTCGCGCCGAACAACGAGCTGCTCGACAAGCTCAAGTCCAACATGCAAGTCGTGCGTGCGCGAGGCGGACAACTGTATGTCTTCGCGGATGCCGAGACCGGCATTGACTCCGACGACGGCGTCACCGTGCTGCCGATGCCGCATGTCGATCTCTTGATTGCGCCGATTGTGTACACCGTGCCGCTACAGCTTTTGGCCTATCACGTCGCGGTTCTCAAGGGCACCGACGTCGACCAGCCGCGCAATCTCGCGAAATCCGTGACTGTCGAGTAACGTGTTCTCACTACCCGTGCCGAGACGGGCACAGGTTAGCCGAATGCCGGTAGTAAGCGATGATTGCCGGTCAGCGCGATCTTGTTGGCCGACGCCAATTTTCTGATGCGTTCCAGTGCGAGCTCGGTCAAATGCGATTCGCCGTCCGGAGCTGGCATGAAGCACGGCGGATGTCTGCGCAGCTCATCCCAGGTATCGTCCTCGACGATGCGGCCGAGATGCTCGAGATTCTTCGATACGAAGATGACGTATGGATTTTCGGCTTCGAAGTAGGCCTCGAGATATCGATAAGCACGATTGAAGCTCCGATCCAGGCGGTCGCGCGCCGAGTATTCGTAGAATGCCAGCGTTTTGCGTAATAAGTCCTTGCCGGAACGATAGCGGACGACGGTCTCGACGCCGGTGTCGTCAATTGCAATGCCGGCGACGACGAATTCGGCGAATAGCCGGTCGCGGCATTTTTCGAGATAGCAGCGGTCGGCCATCTGAGCAAGGAGATCGGCCGTGCCGAGCAAGTGACCGATAGCACTGTCCTGCGGCTGTTCGAGCTCGATGCTGTCGAGGCTGAGCTCGTAACCTGTGAAATGCACGATCTGTTTGGCGACCGGCACATCGGCGTCGAGACCGATCGTAGGCAAGTACTCGCCGAGAAACTCGGCGCTGCGAGACACGTGCCTCAGCGTAAACTCGGCACCGTTGAGCGCATGGCCATCACGGGCGCGGTGACGCAGGTAGCCTGCGTCGTGATACAGCGCTGTCACGAGGCCGAGGCGCGCGCGATCCGCGCCCAGCCGATCCGCGCTGCCGTGCGTGTGCTCGTATCCTGCGACCAGCCGCGCGAGCGCGAGCGTCATGTCGAGCGTGTGCTGGATGTCATGGTAGCTCGTGTCGACGCCGTGATAGTCAGCGTGCGACCCGGTGAAGTAGCGCTCGAAGTCGAAGAACGCCATTAAGACCGGATCGAACGACGCGTTCGGATAGAGCTCGACGAAGATCTCCGCTACGGCATTGCGCACTGCGACCGGCGAGCTGACGTCGACGGTATTGGTGACGTCGAACTCGCTGCGGCGCTCCTGATAATAGTCGTCTCGGACAGCAGTCATCGCGATGGATTCCATGCCGGGCATCGTCGAGCCAATCAACTCGCCAGATCGAACTCGGCGACGACCGGCGCGTGATCGGACGGGCGCTCGAGTCGTCGCGGCGCAACGTCGATTACGGAGCGAATGCAACGCTCACCGAGTTTAGTCGACGCGAGGATCAAGTCGATACGAAGTCCCAGATTGCGACGAAACCCAGCCGCGCGGTAATCCCACCAGCTGAACTGGCCGTTGGCTTGCTCGGCGAGTCGATAGGTATCGACGAAGCCCAGGTCAAAGATCCGTCGCAGCGCATTGCGCTCGTCCGTGCTGCAGAGAATTTTCTCGTGCCACGCGTCCGGGTCGTGAACGTCTCGGTCGTCGGGCGCAATATTGAAGTCTCCGACGACGACGACATGGTCGTTGGTCGTAAGCTCGCGATCGAGCTGCCCATGCAGGGCTTCGAGCCAGTCGAGCTTATAGCGATACTTGTCGGAGCCGACGCTTTGGCCGTTTGGCACGTAGAGGTTGAATACCCGAACGCCGCCGATGCGAGCGCCGAGAATACGACGTTGTTCGTCCTCGAATCCGTCGAAGTCAGTGACGACATCCTCGATCTCGGTGCGGCTCAACAGCGCTACGCCGTTGTACGTGCGTTGACCGCTGAACGCGCAGCGGTAACCGATGGCCTCGAGCTCCGCGACCGGAAACTTGTCGTCGGTTAGCTTGGTTTCCTGCAGCCCGAGCACGTCGGGCGTCTCACGGGTGAGCCAGTCGAGCACGTGCTCGAGCCGTACGCGCAAGCTATTGACGTTCCAACTGGCGATCTTCATCGTCATCGAGATCAGGCAACGATACCGGACTGACGCAATAGTGGATCCAAGCTCGGCTCGCGGCCACGAAACTCCGTGAATGCAGCAAGTGTATCGCGGCTACCGCCTGCAGCGAGAATACATCGTCGGTATCTCTCGGCCGTATCGCGGTCGAAGCTGCCGCGCTCCTCGAACGCCGAGTAGGCATCGGCGGCGAGGACCTCAGCCCATTTGTAGCTGTAGTAACCAGCCGCATAACCCCCACCGAACACGTGCGAGAACGTGTTCGGAAATCGGTTGTACGTAGGGACCTCGATGACCGCGATCTCCTCGCGCACCGTCGCCAGATGTTCGTCGACGCGACCACCGCGGGCCGGATCGTATTCGGCGTGCATCAGAAAATCGAACAGACCGAACTCAAGCTGCCGAACCATCGCCAGACCGGCTTGAAAGCGGCGTGTTTGCTTTAGGGTTGCGAGCGTCTGAGCCGGCAGCGGCTCGCCGGTCTCGTAGTGCGCCGAGATCCTCGGCAGCGCGGCCTCGAGCCAAGCGTAGTTCTCGAGAAACTGGCTAGGCAACTCGACGGCATCCCAGGGAACGCCGTTGATTCCGGATAGCGATGGATAGTCGATCTCCGTCAGTAGATGGTGCAACGCGTGGCCGAGCTCGTGGAATACGGTAACGACCTCGCCGTGGGTTAACAGCGAAGGTCGTGATGCGGTCGGAGGATTGAAATTACAAACCAGATAAGCGACCGGCAGTTGTTCGGCCTTGGGCAGCCAACTCCGCGAGTACGCGCCATCCATCCACGCGCCGCCTCGCTTGTTGGGGCGCGCGTATAGGTCGGTCAGCAGCGTGCCGATCAACTGCTCACGATTGTCGCGCAGCTCGAATCTCTCGGCATCGGCGTGCCAGAGACCAACCGCGGGAACGCGCTCGATGCGAATTCCGAGCAGCTCTCGGATGATCTCGAACGCACCGTCGAGCACACGTGGGGCAGGAAAGTACGGGCGTAGATCCTCGTCGGAGAAACTGAACAGCTGGCGCTTCAGCCGCTCGGAGTAGTAAGCGATATCCCAGGCCTCGAGTTTTCTACCTGCGTGCTTCTCGAGTCTGGCAAGCTCCGACTCGGCCACCGGCTTGCTCCTGCGCCCGAGGCCGCGTAAGAATTCGATCACGTCGTCGGCGCTGCCGGCCATTTTCGTGGCCAGCGATAACGCGGCGAAGCTCGGATAACCGAGCAGATCGGCAGATTCGTGGCGTAGCGCGAGAATGCGCTCGATGATATCGGCGTTGTTCCACTGGCCCGCGTGCGGACCGCAATCGGACGCGCGGGTGACCCAGGCCTCGTAGTACTCGGCGCGTAGCGCCTCGGAGTCGGCTTGCGCCATGACTGCCGAATACGTGGGTGCATCGAGCGTCAACAGATAACCGCTCGAGCCCTCCGACTCGGCAGCCTCCCGGGCGCGCTCGATGATAAGAGGAGGCATTCCGGCGAGCTCTGCTTCGTCGCTGACAGGCCGACGAAACGCGTCGGTCGCATCCATGA
>JAHEEN010000103.1 GCA_024640685.1 Rhodospirillaceae bacterium | reverse complement strand
AGCGCGCCACCGACCAGGATCCCGCACCATGCGAGGCCGCTGCCAACGTAACGCCCGATGTACAAGCCGAAGAACCCGCCGAACACGATATTGCCGGCGAGATGCGCCGTGTCCGCGTGCAGACACAGCGCCGTCACGGTCCGCCACCACTCCCCGGCGAGGACGCGGTCGACGTCGAGTCGGCCGCTCGCGAGCCAATCTTGGCCGAAGTAGTCCTGGTTGGCCGCGACGGCTGCGAGCAACACGACCGCGACGTACGCGGCGACGCCCGGCCAACCGCTTTCGAGCTCCTCGATTGCGGCAACCGGTCGCGCTTGCGGTCGGGTGATCTCGGCACGGTAAGCGGCAAGCTCATCGCCCGCACGCGTCGCGCTCGCGGCCGGCACACTGAGCTGCCAAGCGCCGTCGAGCTGCGTCACGACGAACTCGATACCGATGGCCCGCAGCACGAAACCGGCCTCGTCGGTTTGACGCGCACTGCGGCCGACGAAAACGACTACCCAGGGAATATGCTCGACACTCACGTCCGTTGTCCGGTCTCGACGGCTCGACTATATTGGCGACGTCATGGGTGCGAGGCACGCGACGATGGGGCAACGATATCATGGGCAGCTCTCGACCTCGCTCGGACCGATATCGTTTGCCGTCGACGAGGGCGGCGCGCTCGTCGCACTGCGCTTCGGGCCGCTCGACGGTGGCGCGCCCCAAGCCGACCGGCGCTGCGAGCGTGTTGCCGAGCAACTAGCCGAGTACTTTACCGGCGCGCGTACGCATTTCGATCTCGATGTCGCCGTGCCTGGAACGGCATTTCAGCAGCGCGTCTGGGGCGCGCTGCGCGAAATTCCGTACGGCGTCGTCGTCAGCTACGCGGACGTCGCCCGGCGCATCGGCAACCCGAACGCGGCGCGAGCGATCGGGCAGGCCAACGGCGCAAACCCGACACCGATCGTCGTCCCCTGTCATCGTGTCATCGCCGCCGACGGCACGATTGGTGGTTTTTCCAGCGGGCTTACGATCAAGCGTAGGCTGCTCGACATCGAGCGCGTCAGGCTCGCCGCATGACGGCGGTCGCCGCAGTTCCAATGAACAGGGTTGCCGCACCGTCTAGACCCACCGACGCCGCACCCGAATCGCGAACGTGAGCGGCGATCTGAAGTGCTATCGCTGCGGTGCCGAGCTTACGGCCCTGACGCCACCGCTGAGCCGGCGCGACACGTGCCCGAGCTGTCGGGCGGATTTGCGAGTGTGCCTGATGTGCTCGGCCTATGATGCCAGCGCCGTTCGACAGTGCATCGAGGACGATGCCGAGGATGTGCTCGAGAAGGCCCGGGCGAATTTCTGTGATTACTTCGTGCCGAACCCCGACGCCCACGTGACTGGCCAAATTACGGCGCCGGACCGCGCCGCTGCCGAGCTTGCTGCGCTGTTCGACGAGACCGCCGATGGGTCGGCGTCGGCCGACAGCGACCCCAGCGCTCTGGCCGACGCGGAGGCGCTGTTCAAGTCCTGAGCACGGCCTGACGTTCACTGTCTACGATCTGTCACGCGTCTGGCCTTGACATGCGCGCACCGAGGGCCAAACTCGGCGTCATCCAATGCTCGCGCCAGCCAACGACATGCGCTTGACTCTGATTGGCACCGCTCTCCTCGCCGCGTTCGCGAGCGGTTGCGCAAACCGCTTGCCCTCGCCGCAGTCGACGTCGCCACCGCCCAGCCAACCGTTTCAGGAGGATACCGTCCTGCGCGAGGCCGAGAGCTTCTTTGGCCGCGGCGCACAGAGCGTCGCCGACGTGTTGAATCGCGTTTTCACGGACAACGGGCCACCCGAGGCCTACATCAAGGGCGAGGAGGGCGGCGGCGCAATCGGCGTCGGGCTGCGCTACGGGCACGGCACCGTCTACTTTCCGAATGGTGTCAGTCACAAGATTTACTGGCGTGGCCCCTCGCTCGGACTGGACTTCGGCGGCAGCGCGGCGAAGACGTTCGTGCTGATCTACAACGTCGGCTCGATCGACGAGCTGTATCAGCGTTTCGGCGGCGTCGAAGGCAGCTTGTACTACGTCGGCGGACTGGGCGTGAACTACAACCGCCAGGGCAGTGTCGTCCTCGCGCCGGTACGTTTCGGTGTCGGCTGGCGTCAAGGCGTCAACGTCGGCTATCTGCACTTGTCGCCGGAGCGTTCTTGGATTCCTTTCTGACCGGGCAGGCGACGCGAGTGGCAGCACGCTCGATCATCGTTGGCTGTGCGCTCCTCGTAGGCGGTTGCCAGGCCACCTCGCTAGACTCGCCACAGTCGGCCACAACAACAGTCACACGGGGCGGTCCAACGCATCGACTCGTCGCGGCGCGTAGCGAGCTGCACATCCTCGTCTACCGCGCCGGGCCGTTCGCGCAGTTTGGACACAACCACGTCATTGCTGCCCGTGAGCTCGCCGGACGGCTGACTTTGACGCGCGATGTCGTGGGCTCGACATTCGACCTGCTGCTGCCGATCGAGGCGTTCGACGTCGACCCGGAGCCGCTGCGTGCGCGGTACGGCGCGGAGTTCGCGAGCGAGCGCTCGGCGGCCGATATCGATGGCACGCGCGCCAATATGCTCGGCGCCGCGCTACTCGATAGCACGGCCTACCCAAACGTCCGTGTCGCCGGAACAATCGCGCGCGCAGCGCAAGAGTATGCAGCCGAGATTGAGATCGCGATCAAGGATACTGTCGTGCGGCGAACGACGCCGATTGCGTTGTCGGTGACGGCAACGTCGGTCACTGCGAGCGGGACGCTTGAAATCGACCATGCCGAGCTTGGCCTGACGCCGTTCAGCGCGTTGCTCGGCGCTATTCGGGTAGCCGATCCGATCGAGTTTCGACTCGAGCTGGTTGCCGAGCCGATTGATGCGCAGTAGCTAGGCCGGTTACGGCCGCGCGAAAAAATTGGGAGCTTGAGCCGACGCCGAGCTAGGCGCGGGCTCAGCCGTCGGTGCCGCTGGCTTTCTTGCTGCCCTGCTCCTGAGTCTTGCGTGCGTCGAGCAGCGAGTCGCGCATGTTGATCGCGAGCGTGCGCTCGGCAAGCATGTCGGTCGCTGCTTGCGCCTCGGGATCGTCCTCTTCGTCGTCGAGACCGCTGAACGGCAACTCGGGCACGGCACGCATTGTCGTCGCGCCAGCATCGACGGTAACCGTCGAGTCTGTCGATACCTCGCTCGTGCGGCTGGCGCTCTCTTTGAGCTCCGCTATCGTCGTCGCCTGACTGTCCAGCGACGCCTCAAGCTTCGCGATCGTCGCACGCTTCTCGTCGAGTCGCTCCTCAAGCTGCTCTGCTCGCTCGGCGTCGGCGCGTAGCGTTTCTAGCAATGCCGTCTTTGCGTCGAGCTCGGCGCGCACTGCGGCAAGCTCCGACTTGTCGCCCTGGCTGCTCGCAGCGGTCTGCTCGGCTGCCGCTAGGCGCTCTTTGAGCGCTTCGCTTGCGCGACGCTCGGCGGCGAGGTCCTTGTCAGCCTTGTCGAGGGACTTTTGCAGAGCGTCCTTCTTGTCTGCATCCGCCCGCAGCACCTTGATCAGGTCGTGCTTGCTCTCAATCTCCGCGCGAGCTCGCTCAGTCTCGAGCTCTGCAGCGCGCAAAGTCTTTCTGAGCTGACCGGCCTCCTCGGCGTCGGTCTTGAGCGTATCGATCAGCGCGTCCTGCTTGACGATGCGCTGGCGAAGCTCGCTGAGCTCGTCCTCGTGATCGACCGACGACTGCTCGATATCGGCCAGCCGCGCGCGCGCATCCTCGAGCTCCTTGAGCACCATGGACATCTCCGCGCCCCAGTCCGCCAACAGCTGGGTGAGACGCTCGCGCAGCGAGTCGATCGGCGTGTCGATTTGGGCCATTTCTCTAGTAAATTTGCGGACCACGGGCCCGCACAGTGCCTGGCTCACAGGCGGAAAACGGTGACTTGGTTCACAACGGCGACGGCCGACCTTTCCAATGCGGAGAATGCAGCGGAAAACTGTGACCTGAGACCGCGCTCAGGGGCTGGCACGGGTGGAACGCGGGCCGCCTGGAGAGAGCTCCGGGCTAGCGGAACCGCTGCTGCAACGCCGTCAACGCGTCGGCGCCGGGGCAGAGGCGCTCGTACGGCAACTCGGTCAGCGGGGTCGAGTTCGTGCGATTCAAGCCGTGCATGTCCGGCTCGCCCTCATCGATGTACAGCAGCCCCGTGACGATCTCGCCCTTGCGCTGATGGGCGCGAATGTAGTCGATAGCCGCGCCGCGATTCTGCACGTTGTAGTCCTCGCTGACCTTACGCAAGACGATGCGACTGCCGTCGTGAAGCTGAATCGGCATCGCCTCGCCCTCATCGTAGGCTGCCTTGATCTCATCGGCAGGCGGCACGTAGTCGAGGTGCACGGCGCGATGGAAGAACTGTCGTGTGTACGCGTAGCTCTTCGTCGAATCCTCGTGATCGTTGAACGTCACGCACGGCGACAGCACGTCGACCAACGCGAAGCCCTCGTGCTTGATGGCCGCCTTGATTAGCGGGATGAGCTGCGCCTTGTCGCCCGAGAAGCTACGCGCGACGAACGTGCCGCCGAGCGCCATCGCAAGCTGTACGGCATCGATCGGCGGCTGCTGATTGATCTCGCCTTTCTTGGCTTTCGAGCCGACGTCGGCAGACGCCGAGAACTGCCCTTTCGTCAGACCGTATACGCCGTTGTTCTCGATGATGTAGCACATATCGAGATTGCGCCGCACCGCATGACAGAACTGGCCGAGCCCGATCGACAGCGAATCACCATCCCCGGAGACACCGAGCAAATGCAGCTCACGGTTCGCGGCCGCTGCGCCTGTCGCGACCGACGGCATCCGGCCGTGCACCGAGTTGAACCCGTGAGACGCGCTCAAAAAGTACGCGGGCGTCTTCGACGAACAGCCGATGCCGCTCATCTTCGCAACGCGATGCGGTGGAATATCGAGCTCGAAGAACGCTTGAACGATAGCGGCGGTCACCGAGTCGTGGCCGCAACCGGCACAGAGCGTCGACATGCCGCCTTCGTAGTCGCGCACAGTCAGGCCCAGACCGTTTCGCGACAACCCGCCATGGACGATCTTGGGCTTTGCGATATACGTCATGCGGCCTCTCCCTTCGCGACCTCGGGGGCGATGACTTCGAGCACGCTACGGCAGTGCATTGGCAAGCCGCTGTAGTGCAGGATCGACTCCATGCGCTCTTTCGGATAGTCGGTTTCGATCGTTAGCAGGTGCTTGAGCTGCGCGTCCCGATTCTGCTCGGCGACATAGATACGCTCGTGCTCATTCAAGAAGGCTTCGACCTCGGGACTGAACGGAAACGCCTTGATCCGCATGTAGTTCATATGGATGCCCTTGGCCGCGAGAATGTCTATGGCCTCACGGATCGCGTAGTCACAGCTGCCGACGGAGACGATCGCTGTCTTGGTCGGTTGGCCGCTGCGCTCGATCACGGGCTTGGGCACGAGCGTTGCGGCGGTTTGCGACTTGCGATTCAGGCGGTCGACGACCTCCTTGTAGTCCTTCGACTCCTCGGTGTACTTGCCGTATTTGTCGTGCCCGGAGCCGCGCACGAAGTAGGCGCCTTTCGGGTGAACGCCCGGGTACGTGCGATACGGGATCGCATCGCCGTCAACGTCGAGATAACGATAGAAGTTTTCGGTCTTCTCGAGCGCATCGGCGTCGAGCACCTTACCTCGGTCCGGACGATAGGTTTCGTCCCAGTCGAGCTCCGGACACATCCAATCGTTCATGCCGATATCGAGGTCGAGCAGGACGATGACGGGCGTCTGCAGCCGGTCGGCGAGATCAAAGGCGCGCACCGACAGCTCGAAACACTCCTGCGGCTCGCTCGGGAACAGCACGACGTGGCGGGTGTCGCCGTGAGACGCGTACGCCGCAGCCAACATATCGGCCTGCTGCGTGCGCGTCGGCATGCCCGTCGACGGTCCGACGCGCTGCACGTCGAAAATAACGGCCGGCAGCTCTGCAAAATAGCCGAAGCCGATGAACTCGCTCATTAGAGAGATACCGGGGCCGCTCGTCGGCGTAAACGCGCGCGCGCCGTTCCACGACGCGCCGAGCACGATGCCGATCGAGGCGAGCTCATCCTCGGCCTGGATAATGAAAAAGTCGCGCTCGCCCGTGTCCTTATCGACTCGGAAACGCTCGCAGTACGTCTTGAAGCCGTCCATGATCGTCGTCGACGGCGTGATCGGGTACCACGCACCAACCGTCGCGCCGGCATACACGCAACCCAATCCGGCCGCCGTGTTACCGTCGATCATGATATGCCCCGCGGTCTTGTCCAACGGCGCAACGCGCAGCGGCAGCGGGCAGTCGAAGTGCTCCTTGGCATAGTTGGCGCCGAGCTCGATCGCCTCCATGTTCGCGGGAATCAGCTTCGTCTTCGACGCGAACATCTCCTCGACGAGTGAGCGCACGACGTCCATGTCGATGTCGAGCAGCGCGGCGAGCGCCCCGACATAGCACATGTTTTTCATCAAGATTCGTGCGCGCGCGTTGCTGAAATGCTCGTTGCACATCCGCGCGAACGGCACGCCGAGGATCGTGATATCGGATCTGGCCAATTGGCGGTCGCGCGGCCACGTCGAGTCGTAGATCAGCACGCCGCCCGGGGTGACGCGATTGAGGTCTTTCTGATACGTCTGCGCATTCATCGCGACCATGACGTCGACGTCGCCGGAACGCGCCAGATAGCCGTCGCCGCTGACGCGTATTTCATACCACGTCGGCAGGCCCTGAATATTGCTGGGGAAGAAATTCTTTCCGGTTACGGGCACGCCCATCCGGAAGATCGACTTCATCAACAGCGTATTGGCGCTCGCCGAGCCCGTGCCGTTGACGTTCGCTAGACGGATTACGAAATCGTTTATCCGGCTTTTCGCTCTGGCTGACATCTCGCCTCGTCCTGATTCATCTCATCGATCGCGTAAGGAATCGCAACCGTCGATTTCTGCATGTCCCACGCGCTCGTCGGACAGCGCTCCGCGCATAAGCCGCAGTGGACGCAGAGATTTTCGTCTTTGATCATCACGCGGCCGGTTTGTTTCAGCGGCTCGGAGACGTACAGCTGCTGCTCGTCTTCCAAAAAAGGTGCCTTTAACGAGCGCTTGATTTCCTCTTCGGTGCCGTTCTCCTCGATCGTCAAACAATCGACCGGGCAGATATCGATGCATGCGTCGCACTCGATACACAGATTCGCGAAAAACACCGTCTGCAGATCGCAGTTCAGGCAGCGCTCGACCTCAGTCACGGCTTGCTCTGCCGAAAAACCTAGCTCGACCTCGATATCGAGCTTCTTGAAACGCTCGCGAAGATCGACGTTCGGCACGAGCCTGCGGCTCACGGGGTCGAAGTTATTGCTGTAGCTCCACTCGTGAATGCCCATCTTCGCACTTTGCAGAGTGACGCCGCGGGGCAATCGGTCAGTCAGCGACGAGCCTTCGCAGTACTTATGGATCGATATCGCGGCCTGGTGGCCGTGCTCGACGGCCCAAATAATGTTCTTCGGGCCGAATGCCGAGTCGCCGCCGAAGTACACGCCCTCGCGCGTCGACTCGAACGTCACCGGATCGACGACCGGGACCTCCCACTTGTCGAACTCAATCCCGAGATCACGCTCGACCCACGGGAATGCATTGTCTTGCCCGATTGCCAGCACGACGTCGTCGCACGGGATCATCGTCTCGCCTACGATGCGGGTATCTGTAATTCGACCTCGATCGTCGATGTCGTACTCCATGAGCTCGAACGTCATGCCGACGAGCTTGCCGTCCTCGATGACGAACTCTTTCGGCGAGTGATTGACGACGATATCGACGGCTTCCTCCTCGGCATCCTCGAGCTCCCAATCGGATGCTTTGAAGAAATCCCGCGGCTTGCGCGCCATGACCTTGACGTTTTTTGCGCCGAGCCGCAGCGACGTGCGGCAGCAGTCCATTGCGGTATTGCCGACACCGATGATCAGGACATTCTCGCCGATCTTGTCGATGTGGCCGAACGCCACCGATTCCAACCACGAGATGCCGATATGAATGTTCTCGCTGTCGTCTCGGCCGGGGATATGCAAATTCTTGCCCTTCGGCGCCCCGGTGCCGACGAATACTGCATCGTAGCCAGCGTCCAGCAGCTCGCGCATGCTGTCGACCGGCGTGCCGAGCCTCAAGTCGACACCCATGTCGACGATGTAACCGATCTCCTCGTCGAGCACCTCCGGCGGCAGCCTGAACGCCGGGATGTTGTAACGCATCAGACCACCGGCGACGTCGAGCGCCTCATAGATGACGCATTCGTAACCGAGGGGCATTAGATCGTTGGCGACGGTCAACGACGCACAGCCGGCGCCGACCAATGCAATGCGCTTACCGTTCTTCTGCTCGGGCGCAACCGGCAGGCGGTCGGTGATGTCGTCGCGATTATCGGCGGCAACGCGCTTCAAACGGCAGATCGCGACAGGCTTGTCCTCGACTCGGCCGCGTCGGCACGCAGGCTCGCACGGACGGTCGCAGACACGCCCGAGGATGCCCGGAAAGACGTTGGAGCCGCGATTGAGCATATATGCGTCGCTGAAACGTCCCTGTGCGATCAGCCGGATGTATTCCGGAACGTCGGTGTGCGCCGGACACGCCCATTGGCAGTCGACGACGCGATGGAAATACTCGGTTCCCGATGTAGGCGTAGGGTCCATGCGGTAGGCTCTGAGTCCGGGTAATCGCTAGCGTTTTAGAGCGGATTCAAACAGCTGGTCTGAGGCGGGCGTGTTGTGTGGCGTCGGCGCGAGCGTGTGAGGCGCAAGGATACCCCGTCACGCATCGCTTGGAAATATCGCTGATCTGCGAAAAGCTGCCGTGACGTGGCTCACAGAAGCGAAGCTTCTGTCAAGCCTGGCGGGCATTGGAGAGCTCGAGGCGCTCGGCGTCCTTTAGCAGCTTGGCAAATCCTCGGCCGCTCACGCGCACGAGCGTACGCGACTCACCGCCGTCAAAAAACACCTTCGGCCGCTCGCAGAGGCTTGCTTCAACGATAGTCGGCACACGGTACCACGGCCCGATCGGGGGTACGGATCCGAGCTCGCAGTCGCAGAACAGCTCATCGAGGTCGTCGTCACCGGCCGGCTCGAGCTCACGGTGAAGCTCTTGGCACCAGAAATCGACGTCGACGTCGCTTGTAGCCGGCATCACGGTCAGGACGAAACCCTGAGAATCCTTGAGCAACAGGGCCTTCGCGTGCGCCTCCGGCGCGATGCCATGGGCCCGCAGCGCCTCGTCCGAGGCATCCGCCGGCACCTGGTCCAGCACCCGAAAATCGACGCTCTCGAACTCCAGCGCGTCCCCGACTGTTGTGGCGATCGCCATGTCTTGCGCCATCTTATGAACCCGCGCGCCATTATAGACGGCGCCCAGCCAGCGACAAACGGCGCTGCGCCGGGCGCCCGTGCAACTCGAAGGAACCTCGCGGCCAATATCGGACTCTACAAGTCTTACGGCGGGCGGTCGCCGACATCCACACAGCGAATTCGATAGAATGGTTTGCGATGATGCGTCGTCTAGCAATCACGGCGGGTTTTGGACACGCAGCTGCGCTCGGCGCAGCCGCCGTCGTTATCGCGAGCGTCGTGCCCTGCGTCGTCTTCGCGCAATCCATCCAGGCTGAGAACATCGTCGAGGCGACGACCGTCGTTCGCGACACCGCAGAGACGTCGGGCGATCGGGAATCGCCTTCTGAGCAAGTCTTGACCGACACGGCGGCACCGGACGAGGAGTTTGAGATTCCGTCCGGCGAGACGTTGACGCGGCTCGAGACCCAGCTGGAGTTCGTCGAGCTCTTCGAGGAGCAACGCTACGAAACGGCATTGCCGTTGGCCGAAGCGCTTGTCACGCTCGCAGAGGCGGAGTTCGGCCGGCCGAGCGAGGGGCTCGCGACGGCGATCAACAACCTCGCGGTCATTCAGCGCAATCTGAAGCAGTACGAGGAATCCAAGGCCTCGTACTTGGATGCGATCGAAATGTATCGCACGATCCAGGGGCCGTATTCCGAGTCGATCATCGTGCCGTTGGTATCGCTTGGCGCGAACTACCACGCGACCGGCGACTACACGCAGGCGCTCGGTATTTTTCAAGAAGCGCGCACGGTCAATCGCCGCGCGTTCGGCCTGTTGAACCCGGACCAGGTCGAGATCATCTACCACATTGCGGCGACGCTCGGCAGCATGAGTCGTTTCGAAGACGCGCACTACCAGCACGAAGATGCGCTGCGCCTGATGGAGCGGGTGCACGGCACAGACACGATGGAGATCCTGCCTTACATCTATCGCTACGCGGAATGGCTGGCAGCGTCGTATCAGTTCGACGCCGCGCGTTTTCAACTGGTCCGCGGCATGGAAATCATCCGTGAGACCGAGGGACCCGACAACATCGCTTTGGTCCGGCCGCTCCGCGAAGTCGCCAACACCTA
>JAHEEN010000311.1 GCA_024640685.1 Rhodospirillaceae bacterium | reverse complement strand
ACGACTCGGTCACGCTGATCGATTCTCTGCCGCCGGCGCACTACCGCGGCGAGACCGCGATGTACCAGCGGCCTGGCCACATACCCGGCGCGGTAAACGTGCCGGTGTTCTCGTCGCTCGATGAAACCGGGGGCTACCGGTCACTCGACGAACTCGCCTCGATTTTCGAGGGAGATCGCCACGGCCGGACGATTACCTATTGCGGTGGCGGGATTGCCGCATCGTCCAATGCATTCGTCATGACCCGGCTCGGCTTCACCGACATCGCGGTATACGCCGGGTCGCTCCAGGAATGGACCGCGGACCCCGACAACCCGATGGAGATCGATCTCGATTCGTTCGACAGCGAGGACTGACCTGAGCCCGTGTTGGCTCCAGTCGCAGGCGCCCGACTCGGGCCGGTGCGGTGCGCCGCATGGTTCGACGCTCGGCTATTTACCTGACGCGATGCCCGAACGCGTCCCAGATCTCGACGTCGCCGTACCCGAGCGCACGAACCTTGTCCTCGATCTGCGCGAGATCGCCAACGACGACCCAGGTCAGCTTGCCGGGATCGATCACGCTTTGCGCGCGGACGTTGACGGCATCGACCGTGACGGCATCGATCCGCTCTGCCAGTTTTTCCGCGTAATCGAACGGCAGGCCGTAACTGTCGGACGTCATGATGCTCGAAAGGAAGCCGCGGTTGGTCGAGAACGTACCCGGCAGCGAGCGCATGCGGTTGATCTTGACGCGCGATACCTCTTTCTCCGTCGCCGGCCGCGTCGTCACGAATTCCTCGAATTCCTTCATAATCTCCTGCATGCTCTCGATCGTTTTGTCGGCCTGCACGCTGCCGCTCACGGCGAGGTACTGGTCGCCGCTGGTGTTCTGCTGAATACCGGAACGCATGCCGTAGGACCAGTTCTTGTCCTCGCGGAGATTCATGTTGATGCGCGCCTCGAAACCGCCACCGAACACGCCATTCATGATGTAGAGTTCGGTGGACGTAGCTGAATCGTAGGGCGCCAGGGCGTGGCCGGCGTAGATCGTGCTTTGCGGCGCCACGGGATGATCCACCAGGATGACGCGTGGCTCCGAGGATTGCGCGTTGCCGATCGGCTTGCGCGCTGACTCCGCATCGTCCTGCCATTTGCCGAAGGCGCGCTCGACGACTCGCGTCGCCTCATCGATACCAATGTCCCCGATCATGAACACCGTCAAGTTGCCCGGCGTGATCTCGCGGCCGTGAAAGCCCACCAGCTGATCGCGATTTACCCGGGCGACCAGCTCGGGCGTCCAGACCGATCCCATCGGGCTGTCGCTGCCGTAGATTGCGCGCTCGAACAGGCTGCCAGCAGCGCTCGACGGCGACTTCTCGAGTGTCGCAAGCCAGGCGGCTATTTTCTGCTTCATCTTGTTCAGCTCGTCGTCGGGGTACGTGGGATTGCGCAACACCTCGGCCGCCAGTTCCATGGACTCGTCGAACTTGCTGTGCAGGATGCGATAGTCGAATGAACTCTCTTCGGTACCCGCCTGCAGCTGACCGCTCATTGCGATCGCGTCCTTCGCGGCAGCCAGTTCGTGTGCGTCGTATTTTTCCGTGCCCTTGTCCATGAGCGACATGGCGAAGCTCGCAAGGCCCGGCGCCTCGGGCGGGCTAGCGGTGCCGCCGGCACCGATACGAATCGACACGTCCACGATCGGCAGCGTGTCTCGCGTTGCGACGACAACGCGCATGCCGTTGTCGAGCGTCGCGGTTTCGATGTCGGGGAAGGATATGTTCGCATCGGCCGATACCTCGGGGATCTCCGACCGGTCCACCGCGGGCTCTGCCGACGCGTATTCGGGGAACGGCAGCACGGTCAGCTCGTAGTAGCCACGCGTCAGCCAGCGGCTTGCCGTGTCCCTGAGCTCCGTCGGTGTGGCCGCGTTCAGCCACTCCAGCTCCTTGTTGATGTACAGCGGATCATCCGAGTACAGGTGGCCCTCGGCCAGCACGCGTCCGATCGCAGACGTTCGCTCCAGCGCGCCGATCATGTACATGTTCACGCCGAGCTTGGCGTTTTCGACGATCTGCGGGTTCGGACCGGTTGCGAGGTACTCCGCGATGATGCGGTCGACGATCGGCATCACGTCGTCATAAGGGACACCGGGTTTCAGGTCGATCGTCAGTGTGTACTCGCCGCTCAGCACGCGGCCGTAGGCGCTGCCGCGCACGCTCGTCGCAAGTTGCAGGTCGTCGACTAGCGTTTTTTGCAGGGGCGAGTTCTTGTTGCCGACCAGCGATTCATTGACGAGGTACATCAACGTCGTGTCGCGATCATTGAGCCCGGGCAGCGCCCAGACTCGCGTGATCCGGGTCTGGCCGACGCGGTCGTACATCGACTCCCTGCGGTTCTCGGGCAGGTTCGGAACCCACTTTTTTGGGTGCACGAGCGGCACGCCCGCCGGCGCTTCACTGAAATAGTGCATCACTTTTTCCTTCGCGGTCGCGAGGTCGATGTCGCCCGCGAGCACCAGCACGACATTGGAAGCACCGTAATAGGTGTCGAACCACTCGTGCACGTCGTCGAGCGACGCGTTGTCGAGGTCCTCCATGGAACCGATGATCGAGTGCCGGTAGGGGTGATCGACGGGGTACAGCCCCGCACGAATGCGATCGCCCATCTGCGCATACGGCTGGTTCTCACGCTGGCGTTTCTCGTTCTTCACGACGCCGCGCTGCTCGTCGAGCGCCTCCTGGGTGATGGCGCCCAGCAGGTAGCTCATGCGGTCGCTTTCCATCCACAGCGCCATGTCGAGTGCGCCCGTCGGTACGGTCGCGTAGTAATTCGTGCGATCTTCGGAGGTCGTGCCGTTCATGCCCGTGGCACCGGCGTCCATGAACGGCGAAAAATACTCGCCCTCGCGGTTCTCTGTACCCTGGAACATCAGGTGCTCGAACAGGTGTGCGAAACCGGTCTTGCCGTCCGGTTCGTCCTTGGAGCCGACGCCGTACCACATGCCGACGAACACGGTCGGCGTCGAATGGTCCGTATGCA
>JAHEEN010000310.1 GCA_024640685.1 Rhodospirillaceae bacterium | reverse complement strand
GGCTGCAGACCACATCGGTCATCGCTATGGGCCTTGGTCGGAGGAGACACACGATCACTATGCGCGGCTCGATCAGTATCTCGGCGAGTTTTTGGCTTTTCTCGACGACCGTGTCGGGCGTGATCGCTACACGCTCGCATTGACCGCCGACCACGGCGTCATGCCGATTCCAGAGCAAATGGCATCGCTCGGGCTTACTGCTGGGCGAACGCTCGCCGAGGACGTGCTCGCCGATCTCGAGCCGGTCGTCCGAGCTGCGGTCGAGCGTGGTGTTGTGCCCGTAATGCCGCGGTTGGGTTATATCTTCGGCGTCGTTTTCGATTTCGATGACGCCGACGTATCCGACAGCCAAATCGAAGCGCTCGAGGCTATCGTCGCCGACCATCTGCGAGGCCGGCCGGATGTCGCCGGGGCGTACACGACGGCCGAGTTAACCGCTGGGTCGGGCACGCATGACCCGTGGCTCGGCCGCCACCAGCGCAGCTTCTATCCGGGACGTGCGCCGGCCGTCACCGTGAATGCGATCGAAAATCATTTGATTACGCCGGAGGAGCGCGGCGCGACGCACGGCTCGCCGTACGCCTACGACGCCCACGTTCCGCTGATCTTTTTCGGCGAGGGTATCGAGCCGGGCGAGTATCGAGGCGATATCCGCACCGTCGATATCGCGCCGACGCTTGCGAGCTTACTCGGCATCGCACCGCCATCCGATATCGACGGTAAGGCTCTGACTCTCGAGCTGCATCAGCCGGATTGACTCCTCTGCCATCTCGTCGTTGAACGGCGACGTCTTCGCGCTACATTTCCCGCGCTCAGTGCTCGCCGCAACGGCGCCGCGCTTAATCGCGTAAATCTCAAATAATTTCCAAGATTTCGGAATGTTGCCTACAGGCAACATGCGCGATAGTATGCCGATGGGGTTGCTGGTTTATGAAACAGACTTAGGACGACGGCCGTTTGTTGAATGGTTCGAGCAATTGGATGGGCAACGCCAGGCTGCTATCAGAAGACGATTACGTGCTGTTGAAGAGCATGACCACCTGGGTGACTGTTCCTCGCTGAGAGGTGGTTTGTATGAAATGCGGCTCGCGGGCCGTATCGGGCTGCGAATTTATTTTGCAAACGTTGACGGAGTAGTTGTGCTTCTGCTCGGAGGCTCGGACAAGAGCGATCAGAAACAGACGATAAGACGTGCGAGAGAACGACTGAAAGATTTTCGGGAACGAAACAGTGAATAAGAAAATTAAATCCGCAGCGCCGTGGAATGTGAAAGAGAAACTCTACGAGGATCTTCGCGATCCGTCGTACGCCGCCGCATACGTCAATGAAGCGCTGCTCGAAGGTGACGAAGTCGTATTCAAGACCGCGGTTGCAGACGTAATTCGCGCCCGTGGAGTTGGGAATGTTGCCCAGGCAGCGGGAATTAATCGCGTCACTGTCTTCAAGACCCTGAAACCCGAAACGCGCACATCGTTCACGACCTATCATTCCTTGTTGACGGCATGTGGAATCGACTTCGCAACACGGCCTATCAAGCCGAGATCGCGTTCGAGGTCGGCGCGGAAATAGACGCCGCCGGCGAGTCTACGTCGGGCTCAGTGGCAGACGTTATTCGATAGGCCGATCGCAAACGCGCGTATACCGGTCGTCCCGGCTGCGACATACTCGATGTCGCCGTTCTCCAGATCGATGAATGCAACCTCGGGGCGGTCACCGAACGGCACGAAGGCCGTACGCCCGTCGACCGAGCCCAGCGCGTCGATCGGTGTGCCGTCGAGCTCGCCCGAATTACTGACCGAGCGGCGAATGTTGTCGAACAGGTAGTAGCGATTATTCTCGGTGCTTGCGAGTAGATTCATGCGGTCGAATCGACCGACCGTCACGAGATCGATGCCGGGGCCGATCGTCTGATCGGCGTACTGTCCAAACTGATTTTGCTCGATCGAGACGAATCGCCCGGATTCCTTGTCCATCATATAAAGGAATACGCCCTCGGGCGTCGTATACGGCCGCGCGGGCTCGGCACCAACGTGAAACGTCTTGTAGACGACCTTCGAGAACGCGTTAAGGCTGTAAACCTCACCGGTATTTTCGTTTGCAACGTATACGTAACGGCCGTCGAGGCTACGGCTCGGCGCCGATAGCGTTTGCCCAGGAGTATCCGTGACCGGCATCTCGACGGTCTTCTGCAGGTTCGTATCGATCATGCCGATCGAGCCGGTCTCGCTGTTGCTGTAGTAGATCTCGATCTCGTTCGGGTCGAACAGCACGTCGCGGCTAGCCGGAAAATCGGCCAGCTCGAAGATCACGCTGCCGCCGTATGCCGAGAACAATACGAAGCCGCCATCCTCACTATCGCTGAAGCCGATCTTCGCGCCGCTCGTATCCAGCACCATATGGCGCGGTGTCATCGGCAGCTCGACCTCCATAGCGACGCGCTGCTCGCGCAGATCGTAGAGGCTGACGAGCTTGCGCTCGATATTCGTGTAGACGAGCACGGGTGCGAACGGCGTTGCGACGAGATCGTCGACTGGATATTTCGTCTCGATTCGGAAGACCGCCTCGCGGGTGTCGAGGTCGACGACGTCAATGATGTTATCTCTCGCGTCGGCGACGAACATCAGCTGCAACGGGTTGGAGATGTCGACATCGTCAGCTGCGCCGACAATGGAGATGTGTGCGACCAGCGCGCACAGAAGACCCGAACGAAGTAGCGAACGCATCTTTAGCTCCTAGCGCAACCCGAGGTACGGGTAGATCATGTCGCTGACGGTATGGAAATTATCCGTGACAAGAATGAGCCCGAAGATGACGATAATGGTCATACTCGCGTAGCTCAGCTTACGGGAATGGCGCGCCAGTGCCGTCAGGATGCTGTCCATCTTGGATATGTACAGTGCAGCGAGCAGGAACGGGATTGCGACACCGATCGCGAACGTCAGCATGATGCTAGCGCCGATTGTCGCGCTGCCGATTGCACCGACGTAGACGAGCAGCGTTGCGACAATCGCGCCGCCGAAGCAGGCTGTGCAGCCGA
>JAHEEN010000309.1 GCA_024640685.1 Rhodospirillaceae bacterium | reverse complement strand
GCGATGAGCTCGACGTCGACGTGCAACTCCTCGAGCATCCGTGAGACGAGCACGAGCTGTTGATAGTCCTTGCGGCCTAGCACGAGCACATCGGGCTCGATGATGTTCAAGAACCGCAGCACCACCGATGCGACGCCATCGAAGTGACCGGGCCGGCTACGGCCGCAGAGATCGTCAGTCAGCAGCGGTAACGCTACGCCAACGGTGTCGACAATACCGCGCGGATAGATAGCAGCAACGCTCGGTGCGAACAGCAGCTCCGCGATGCCTTGCGCCTCGAGCGACTGTATGTCCTCGGCCGGCGTGCGCGGATACGCATCGATATCCTCGCCGGGCCCGAACTGCTTCGGATTGACGAAAATGCTCGTGACGACACGATCGGCATGACGCTGCGCCGTCTCGACCAGGCTCAAATGCCCGCTATGTAAGTTACCCATCGTCGGCACAAGCGCAATGCGTTGCCCTGCCGCACGCCACGCGCCGAGCTTCTCTCGCACGGCCGCGATCGAGTCGACACGCTCGAGGCGTGCAACGTGCTGTCCACGGGGTTGCGCGAGGCGTGTCATTTCACCTGGTCCCTTCCGCAGGGCGAAGGGCGGCATTCTATCAGGAGAAACAGTGTTCCTTGGCGGGGTACGAGCGATCCTTGACGGCAGCGACGTACGCCTCGATAGCGGCCAGCGGTGAGTCGTGCCCCGTCATGAAATTCTTTACGAAGCGCGGCGTGCGTCCGAGCGTGATGTCGAGAATGTCGTAGAGCACGAGTATTTGACCGTCCACCGCCGGCCCGGCACCGATACCGATGACCGGCACCTCAACGGACTCGGTGATGCGTTTGCCGACCTCGCTCGGCACACATTCGAGGAGCACGATGTCGGCGCCGGCGTTCTGCAGCGCGACCGCGTCGGCAACCATCTTGTCGGCTGCGGTGCTCTCGCGCCCCTGCACTTTGAACCCGCCGATCTTGTGCACCGACTGAGGCTTGAGTCCGAGATGCGCACAGACTGGAATATCGTGCCGCGTCAGACATTCGACGACCTCGCCCTGGCCGCTGCCGCCCTCGAGCTTGACCATCATCGCACCGCCCTCTTGCATCAGGCGCACGGCATTGTCGAGCGCCTGCTCCGGCGTCGCGTAGCTCATAAACGGCAGATCGGCGACGAGAAACGCGCGGCGCAGACCGCGTCGGACGAGACGTGTGTGGTAGACGATGTCGTCTACAGTCACCGGCACCGTCGTGTCGTGTCCCTGCACGACCATGCCGAGCGAATCGCCAACGAGCACGAGGTCGCTGCCGGCGATGTCGACGAGCTGCGCGAAACTCGCATCATAAGCCGTCAAGCACGCGATCGGCTCGCGGTTGGCTTTCATCTGCCGCAACGTTGAAACGTTCACCGGCGGCGAATCCATATCGCGCTGTTGTAACTGTTTGTACATCGATCGGTCCTCCGAGCGTCAGGCGATCGTCTCCAACGCCGGGTTGAAGAACTGCCGTCCGTGGCGCATTCGACAAATCGCTCGTAGAAGCTCCTGGTAGTCCGTCTCGCGATGAATCGGGTCGATATTGGCAGCGTTGACGATCAATAGCGGCGCCGCCTCGAACTCATAGAAGAATTTTGCGTATGCGTTGCCGAGCCGTTCGAGGTAAGCCTCGTCCAAAGTCTGCTCGTAAGGGACACCGCGCGTCACGACCCGGCGGCGCAACACCGACGGCGGTGCCTGAAGATAGATCACCAGATCCGGAACCGGCGGGTCCAGCTCGAGGCTGTCGTAGACCTGTTCGTACAAGCCGAGCTCATTGCTATCGAGATTGAGCTCGGCGAACAAGCGATCCTTGGCCAGCATGAAATCGGCGACGCGTACCGGCGAGAACAAATCGGATTGGCGAATGGCCTCCATTTGCCTGGCCCGCTGAAACAGAAAAAACAGCTGCGTCGGCAGCGCCGAATGCCGCCGATTGCGATAAAAGCCCTCGAGAAACGGGTTCTCGTCGGCGTTCTCGAGCAGCAGCTCGCTGTTGAAGCTCTCGGCAAGGCGCCGCGCGAGACTTGTTTTGCCGACGCCGATCGGTCCCTCGATGACGATATAGCGCAAATGGCTGGCCAGCTCGGGCTGCGCCGATTGTTCCGTGCTTACCATGCGGGTCAGGTCGTCGAGTCGAAGTGTGATGATCGCGGAGCGTCGGGGCTCGATTCTAGCGCGGTCG
Organism: Rhodospirillaceae bacterium; assembly: GCA_024640685.1. Classification (GTDB taxonomy): domain Bacteria; phylum Pseudomonadota; class Gammaproteobacteria; order Steroidobacterales; family Rariloculaceae; genus JAHEEM01. The sequence goes on along the minus strand of JAHEEN010000309.1, from coordinate 851 downwards.
TCGAGTCGGCACAGCCTCCGTGCAGCTCAATCGACGCTGAGCCCCGGTGCCGCTCAGACACTCGGGTTCGCCGCAGGCGCGGAGCGGCGCCGCGGCCGGCGAGAACGTCTGCGCCGCCTGCGCCGCACCTGAAACGCCGCCTGCTGGTCCTCGGGGGCCATCGTCTGGACGTTGCGCCACCAGTCCGCGAGCTCGCGGTCCGCATCGTCGCAGTCCGCGCGCAGCTCGAGAAAATCGAACGCTGCCCGAAACCGCTTGTGCTCGAGTAACCGCATTGCCTTGACGCCGTGCCTGTTCGTCAAACGATGCTGCATGACGAGCACGTCCTTCATCGGCAAGCTGAAGCGCTTCGGGAACGCGGTGTAGTGCTGCTGTTGCGAGACGATCTGATCGTGCGCATCGAGCATCGCCTGAATCGTGTTAGTACTATCGTCGTCCGTCAGGTCTCGCGCTCGGGCTCGAATCGTATGCCACAGCATGACGGCGTACAAAAACATCGGCGTGACACTCTTGCCTTCGCCGATGCGTCGATCGGTGTTCTCGAGGCCGGCCTTTATAAATCGCTGCACGTGCGCTCCATGATCGCCGCAAATCGCCTGTGCCGTGAATGGAAATAGATAACGCAGCAGATCGTGCTCGACCAAGAGCTCGAAGCTGCGCAACGCGTGCCCGGACTGAAAGAGCTTCAGCGTCTCATCGAAAAGCCGCGCCGGCGGCACGTCGCGCAGTAGATCGCCGAGCAACTCAATCGGCGCAGCGGTCTCCGGCGCGATCGCAAAATCGAGCTTTGCGGCTAGGCGCACTGCCCGCAGCATGCGCACTGGGTCCTCGCGATACCGGGTTTCCGGGTC
>JAHEEN010000308.1 GCA_024640685.1 Rhodospirillaceae bacterium | reverse complement strand
GCGTAGCGGCTGCGTAACGCGAGCACCGTCGCCATACCTTCGCGATCGATGTGCCCGCCAGGCGTGAGCCCCGTGCGCGGATCGATGAGCTTACTCATGACGGCGCCGACCACGCCCGGCTTTATCGCCGGCATCCGTTCTAGCAGCAGCGCCTCGGCCTCTGCCTCGTTGGCCGGATCCAGCGTCCACGCAAGGCCGGCAAGATAACCGCGGACAAACGCTTCGATCTCGCTGCCATGCTCGACCGCAAACTGACGCCGCGTGGCGAAGATGCCGCCCTGATAGTTGGGTAGGTCCTGCGTGCTCGTCGCGATCACATTAAAGCCTTGCGCGCGCGCGATGCTTGTAAACGGCTCGATCGTCAGCGTCGCAGCCGTTGCGCCGTCACGCACCGATTCCCAACGCTGCGGCGTCGCACCGACGGGCTCGAGCTTGCAATCGTCGAGTGCTACTCCGGCCCGCTCGAGCATGTCGTACAGCACGAACGCAAAGCCCGTCGCGAGAGCATCGAGCGCGATTGTGCGGCCGGCGAGTCCGGCAACGTTTTCGACGTCGGGCGCTGCGATCAGCGACAACTCGATGCGCGTCGCGCCCATGAACGCAAACAGATCTGGATCAGCGCCAAGATCAACGGCACCCTGACCTTCTTGATACGCGACGACGTTATCGAATGCGGTTGCCGCAATATCGAACTGCCCCGCATAGAGGTTCTCGATCTGATAAACGGAGCTCGGCGTCGTCTCCAACGTTAGATCTAGCCCTTCCTTCTCGAAATCGCCGTGCGCGAGCGCCGCAAACAGCGGCAAGTTCGGCGCACCCGGGAATGCAATAACGCGCAGCGGACTGAGATCGCCGGGTATGCTCATGCTTGACTCGCCTGTGCATCTTGAATCGCCTGCCAAACTCGATACGGCGTTGCCGGCATATCGATGTCGCGTACGCCGTATTCGGCAAGCGCATCGACGATCGCGTTGATGACAACCGCAAGCGCCGGCGTCGTCGGGCCCTCGCCGCCGGACTTGATGCCGAGCGGATTCGTCGGCGACAGCACCTCGTTGAACTCGGTCTTGAAGAATGGCACCTCATCGGCGCGCGGCAGCGCGTAGTCCATCAACGATCCGCTCAACGGCTGACCCGAGTCCGAATCGATATAACACCACTCGGCAAAGGCTTGTCCGAGACCCGTGACGATCGAGCCGTGCGTCTGCCCGTCGACGATCAACGGATTGATGACCCGGCCGACGTCGTCGACGGCGACGTAGCGCGTCAGCCGCGTGAAGCCTGTCTCGGGATCGACCTCGAGCTCGCACGCGGCACAACCGTTCGGGAAAACCGGCGTATGCGACTCGTTCGTGCGGCTCACCTTCAAGCCTTCCGGACCTGCCGTCTCTGCGAGCTCGAACCAGTCCATGCGTTGGTCGTCCTGCTTTCCGGTAAATGCGCCGTCCGCGAAACCGATCGCATCGGCGGCGATGCCCCACTGCGCAGCAAGACGTGCCCGTGCATCGGCTTTAAGATCCTCGACGGCGAGATATATCACCGACGCTGCCTGGCGCATCGAGCGACCGGAATGCGAGCCGCCGCCCACACGTACGACGTCTGTATCACCATAAATAATGTGCACGACCTCGGGCGCGACGCCGAGCAGATCGGCCGCGACTTGCGCGAAGCTCGTCTCGTGGCCCTGCCCGGTCGGCTGCGTGCCTACGACGATTTCGATTCGACCGCTGGGTTGAAGCGTCATGTCCACCCGCTCCTGCGGCGCGCCTATCGACGATTCGACGTAGTTTGCAAAGCCTCGGCCGAGGCGCATCCCGCGTTGCCGTGCTTCACGTGCGCGAGCTTCGAAACCGTCCCAATCGGCGAGTTTAAGCGCTAGACCTAAGCTCTTCGGGTAATCGCCGCTGTCGTAAACGATGCCGAGCGGGTTCGTGTACGGCATCTCCTCGCACGTCACTAGATTCTTGCGCCGCAGCTCGATGCGGTCGAACTCGAACTCGCTTGCCGCCATGTCGATCAGTCGCTCGAGCGCATGAATGACCTCAGGACGCCCCGAGCTGCGATAGGCTTGCGTCGGCACGGTGTTCGTGAACGCCGCCCACGCCCTGACGTGTGCAGCCGGCACTCGATAACCGCCAGTCACGAGCGCCGCACCCTTGCCGAGCGGCGACAACGATACGATCCATGCGCCGACGTTGCTGAGGTTTGACGCCCTAAAACCGAGAAACGTCCCGTCGCTCGCAAGCGCAAGCTCGACGCGCGTGCGCAGATCCCGCCCTTGGTAGTCCGACAAGAACGACTCGGATCGCGTCGCCAGAAACTTGACGGGCCGGCCGAGCTTTTTTGCGGCCCAGAGCACGAGACAGAATTCCGCATAGACCCGGTTCTTCGTGCCGAAATTACCGCCGACGTCGAAACACAGGATGCGGAACTTCTCCGGATCCTCGTCTAGCGCTACGGCAATTTGTTTCTTATGACGTACGGCGCCATTGCTGCCGGCATTGAGCGTATAACGGCCGGTCGCTGCATCGTACTGACCCAGCGCGGCACGAGGCTCGAGCGGCACGCCCGTGACGCGCTGCACCGGAAACTCCGCTGCGATCGTGTGCGCGGCTTTGGCGAACGCCGCATCGGTTGCCGCGGCATCGCCGAACTGGGTGTCGACACAGATGTTGTCGGGCACGTCGTCCCAAAGAACCGGGGCACCGCTCGCGACTGCATCTGCACTCTCGGACACCGAATCGAGCGGCTCATAGTCGACCCACACGTTCTCGGCAGCCGCGGTGGCTTGCTCGCGCGTCTCGGCGACGACCATCGCAACAGGCGCACCGACGTGACGCACGCGATCCGTCGGCAGCACGGCATGCGGGCCGACATACACCGCTCCGCCGCCGGGTGCCGTCAGCTTCAAGTCGCTCCGAGTAGACGGCACCGGGCTATGCGGGATCGGTTTGAGCCCATCGGCGGCGCAATCCTCGCCGATGTACACCGCGACGACGCCTGGCATCGCAAGCGCGGCGCTCGCATCGATGCCTTTGATCAGCGCGTGCGGATACGGCG
>JAHEEN010000307.1 GCA_024640685.1 Rhodospirillaceae bacterium | reverse complement strand
GACACGATCTACATGACGGCCGCCGACAAGGACGGCAACATGATCTCGCTGATTCAGAGCATCTACTCGCAGTGGGGCTCGGCGCTCGTGCCGGACGGTGCCGGCTTTGCGATGCACAACCGCGGTCAGAGCTACTCGCTCGATCCCGAGCACCCGAACCGCCTCGAGCCGCACAAGCGCCCGTTCCATACGATCATTCCAGCGTTCGTCACGGAGAACGGCGAGCCGTTGCTGTCGTTCGGTGTCATGGGCGGCTCGTTCCAGCCGCAAGGTCACTCGCAGGTGTTGATGAACATGCTCGACTTCGGCCAATCGCCGCAACAGGCTGGCGATCAGCCGCGCATCGAGCATACGGGTAGCTCGGATCCGGCGATGGGCTTCGCCGGAGGAGGCGGCCAAGTTCACTTCGAGGACGGCATCGCCGATAGCGTCAAGCTCGCGCTCGCGCAGATGGGTCACGAGATCACAGCTGAGCCTCGCGCCGAAGGCGGCTACCAAGCGATTTGGCGCACCGAGGATCCGCGGGTTTACTTCGGCGGCTCCGATCCACGCAAGGACGGCGGCGCGTTCGGCTACTGACCGTCACTGAAGCGGGCAGGTCGGTGTCGGAACCCCTCGTTATCGACGAGACGCAGTCGGCGATCCTCGATACGGTTCGGCGCTTCAACGCCGACGTCGTCGCACCCGTAGCATCCGAGCTCGATGCGCGTGACGACCCCGAGGACTGTTTCTCGTGGGAGATCATCGAGAAGGCCGACGAGCTCGGCATCCGCACGCTGACGCTGTCCGAGGACTGGGGCGGGCTAGGCGTCGACTCGCTGACAGCCGCACTCGTCATCGAGGAGCTCGCGAAGGCCGATATCGGTATCTCGGTGGTCATGGCGCAAACGCTGAAGATTGCGCAAATACTTCAGTTGGCCCTGACCGAGGCGCAGCAGCAAAAGTACATCCCGATGTTCCGCGACACGCCGCGCGGCCTGCTCGCGATCGGCATCACCGAACCCGAGACCGCGTCGAACTACTTCGTCCAGCACGACGCGCCGTTTCAGACGAAAGCCGAAAAGGTCGACGGCGGCTGGCGGATCAACGGCATGAAGCACTTCATCTCGAACGGCAATCGCGCGAACGTCTATCTACTGTTTGCGCAGACGGAGAAAGGCAAGCCGTTGGCCGAGGGTGCAACGTGTTTCTTGCTCGACCGCAGCCTCGACGGCTTCACGATCGGTCGAGTCCACGACAAGATGGGCGAGCGTCTCGCGAACAATGCCGAGCTGCTGTTCGAGAACTGTTTCGTGCCGGACGAGAACGTTGTCGGCGCGGTCGGCAAAGGCTTTCAGGTGCTCGTCGATTTCTTTCCAGCATCGAACGCGTATGCCGCCGCGACGATCATCGGCACGGCGACGACGGCCTACGAGCGTGCGCTCGACTGGGCGCGCAATCGCGTGCAAGGCGGCAAGCCGTTGATCGAGCACGACGGCATCCGCGCCCAGCTCGCCGAAATGCACATGCTGCTGGACGTCGCCCGCACGTATGTCCGCAAGGCAACGTGGATGGCCGACAACCGCGATCTCGGTTGGGAACCGGCCCTCGCGGCGCTGCCGAAGGTGTTCGCATCGCAGGCCGCGTGGAAGATCGTCACGTGGGCTGCGGAGATGCATGGCGGCTACGGTTACATGCGCGAGCTCGGCCTCGAGAAGCTGATGCGCGATGCAGCAGCGTTCCTGCATTCCGACGGCGTCAATCGCACGCTGCTGCTCAAAGCTGCGAAGATGCTGTTCTGAAAGAGTTGCGATGAAAGCGCTCGTGCTGCACGCGGCGAACACGCCGTTCGATCTGAACGACGTTCCCGATCCGGTCGCAGGGCCGGGCGAAGTCGTCGCGAAGGTTTCTTCATGCGGCGCGGGGCTGACGATCCAGCATTTCAAAGCCGGGCGCGTGCCGGCTGTCTTCCCTCGGATCATTGGCCATGAGATCTGTGCCGAAGTCGTCGAGGTCGGTGCGGATGTCGAGACGCTACACGTCGGCAATGCCGTTACCGCATATTTTTATATGTACTGCGGCGAGTGCGCGATGTGCCGCGCCGACTTTCAACCGCTTTGCGAGAGTTTAGAAGGCTTCGTCGGCCGCGAGATCGACGGCGGCTATGCCGAGTACATCAAGCTGCCCGAGCGCTGGTTCATCAAGTTGCCCGACGACCTCGACTGGCGGACGCAGCCGGCGCACGTCGGCGTCGCGATGGACGCGCTCGCAACGCCGTACAAGGTGCTACGGCGCGCGCGCATCACGGCCGACGATACGGTCGCGGTCATCGGTGCCGGCGGCGGGCTTGGCGTGCATCAGATCATCATGGCGCGCTGGGCCGGCGCGCGCGTGATCGCCGTCGACACGCGACCGGAGAAGTTTGCGACGTGCCGCGAGCTCGGCGCCGATGCTGTCGTCGATGCCTCGGCCGAGGATGTGACCGACGCATTGTTGACGCTGACTCACGGCCGCGGCGTCGATGTCTGCGTCGATTACGTGTCGTCGACCGTGACGCTCGAGGCGGGCGCACGCGCGCTCGGCAAGCACGGCCGTCTCGTGACGCTCGGTGGCGCGGGCCAGCGGTTCGAGCTCGATGCGGCGCAGCTGTTGAACAAGGAAATCGACGTGCTCGGTAGCCGGTACGTTTCGCCGCGGGAGATTCGCGAAACCTACGAGCTGATGGTCGGCGGCGAGGTCTGGCCGCTCGTGACCGAGATTCACCCGATGGAAGAAGCCGAGGAACTGCACGCGATGGTCGAGCGCGGCGACGTCATTGGCCGCGCGGCACTGCTGATCGGCTGATCGACGAAACCGATGGCAGTGGTATAGTCCCAGGCTCGAGTCGGCAGCCGCTCAATCGGAACGAGGAGCCCTTCTTGAGTAAGCCCGTAGTCGTCCTCATCGGAGCGTTGTCTGTCGTCGGGGGCATCCGGTTCGCGATCGCCCAGCCGCTGGACCTCGATGCGATGGATGCAATGACCGCGGAGGAGTATCTCGAGTACATCACGGAGGCGACTGCGCGCATGGAGGTTGCTGGGCTC
>JAHEEN010000306.1 GCA_024640685.1 Rhodospirillaceae bacterium | reverse complement strand
CCGTCGATCCACATGATCCCGATACGCGGGAAAGTGTTCGGCAAGCACGACATGGCCGAGATGGCCGGAGTCTTCAACAACACGGTCAAGGGCCTGCGCGAGAAAGCCGAGGTCTGGTGCCATACGTGCTGGGGCAACCCGTCGCAGCAACGCATGTTCAAAGAGGTGCAATCCTACGTGCCGGCGCTCGAGACATACGCTGAGATGATTGATGCCGATGTCGTCACGTTCGAGTCCTGCAGCTCCGGCATGCGGGACATCCCGGCGATCGGCGCGGTCATCAAGGACAAGAAAATTGCGATCGGCATGATCGATCATCACTCGCTGCAGATCGAGCGGCCGGACGATATCGCCGATCGCATCCGCGACACGTTGAAGCACATTCCGGCCGAGCGGCTGATCTTGTGCTCGGACTGCGGCATGGGGCGCGAAGGCATGACAAGGCGCCATGCACGTTACAAAATGGCAGCGCTCGTGCAAGGCGCGAATATCGTCAAAAAGGAGCTCGGTCTTCCGCAAGCCGAGTGCCTCGCTGCCGACGGGCGTTACTCGCTGGTACCTACGGAGTAGATATCGGCAACTCGACATCAGAATAGGGGGCCGGGAATGTCATTAATATCCATTTGTCAGGTCGGGCGCGCTCGGGCTTCGCGGCCGCTAGCGTCTGCACGAATCGTCGTTGCCGTACTGCTTGCAAGCGTGAGCTGCGGCGCACTCGCACAGAACACGACGACCGTCACCGAGATTCCGCAATTTCGACCCGAAGGCGCATGGACGAAGCTGCCCGACCGCTGGACGATGTCGCTGGTCTCGAGCACGTGGGTCGACGACGATCAGCATCTATGGGTACTGCAGCGGCCGCGCTCGTTGCCCGACGAAGAGCGCTCGCGCGCAGCGCCGCCGGTGCTCGAGTTCGATCAGAACGGCAATTTCATTCAAGGCTGGGGCGGTCCGGGCGACGGCTTCGATTGGCCCGAGACCGAGCATGGTATCCACGTCGACCCGCAAGGCTTCGTCTGGGTCGGTGGCAACGGCGAGGAGGACCAGATCCTCAAGTTCACGAAGTCGGGCGAGTTCGTCATGCAGATCGGCAAGCCCGGGCAACCGAAGACCAACGCCGACACCGAGAATCTCTACCGGCCCGCAGACATGGTCGTCCACGCAGCGAGCAACGAGCTCATCGTCGCGGACGGCTACGGCAACAAGCGCATCATCGTGTTCGACGCCGATACCGGCGAGTTCAAGCGCATGTGGGGCGCTTTCGGTGGCACGCCGTCGGACGCCCCTGCCGCGCCACGCGTTGGCAGCGACGGCAACGCCGAGCTACTCGCGCACCCGCTAGGCCCCGACGGCGCACCGCAGTTCGTGCCGCCGGTTCACGCCGTCAAGGTTTCAAACGACGGCCTCGTATACGTCGCCGACCGCGGCGGCAAACGCGTGCAGATTTTCACGCTAGACGGCGGCTATGTCGATCAGCTGTTCATCGGTCGCGAATGCCGGGCACCGGACTGCGGTAACGGCACGACAGCCGCCGGCGTCGCGTTCTCGACCGATGCCGAGCAGCGTTACCTCTACGTCGCCAATCGCAGCCAGGCGCAGATCATGGTGTTCGACCGCCGCGCGCTCGCGTTTCTGGATGCGTTCGGCTCGTGGGGGTCCGAGCCCGGCCAGTTCGGCACGCTGCATCATCTGTCGGTCGACGGCAACGGCAACCTCTACACTGCCGAAGTTACGCCGCGGACTCCGGCGAACCGACGTGTGCAGCGGTTTACGCTGACGGGCTTCGTGCCGGTGCCGACCGCGGAAAAACATCGATGACGGCAAGACATCACTTACCTGCCGCAGCCTGGTGCCTGGCAGCCGTTGCCGCTGGCTTTGCCGGCGTCACGCTCGCGCAAGACAGCTTCGTGCCGCTCAGCGAAGAGCCCAATCACGTGCCCGTGCTCGTCAACGACATCGTGCGCGCGGTCCATGTCGCACTGCCTCCGGACCAATCGACATTATTCCACGAGCATACAGCCGACATCGTCACCGTGACGCTCGAAGGCGCCGATCTGATCAATCAGAACTGGCAACAACAGCCAACTCACGTGCAGCGCGCAACGGGCCGCGTGTCGAACACGGCCTACGGCGGCGGATCGCACGTACACCGCGTGACCAACGAGGGGCAAAGCAGCACATTTCAGATCATCGCAATCGAGGTCTTCTCGCCGCGGCCGACGACGCACCGCGACTATGCACGCCGCACGGGTCTCAACGAGCTCGCACTCGAGGACGACCGCGTGCGCATCTGGCGAGTCGCGCTCGAGCCTGGGCAAACCAACGCACTACCAGCGCTGCCACTGCCCACCGTTCGCGTCACGCAAACGGGCGGCCACGTCGTCGAGTCGATCGGGTCGGGCGCGGCCACCGAGAAGACCACACAACTTGCGGATACCGTTTGGCTCGAGCCTGGCACGGAGATCGCTGTTCGCAACGCCGGCGCCTCGGTCGTCGTCTACTACGACGTAGAGCTCAAGTAGCCGCGGCACGCGGACGGTTCGGGTGCATGATATGGAGATGAGATCAATGAGCAGAATCGCCTTGTTTCTCACGCTTGTCGCAGGCATACCGGTATGGGCGGTCGCTCATCACTCGAACGCGGAGTACAACTTCGGCGCAATCGACGAGCTCGAGGGCGAAGTCGTGCAGTTCTCGTGGCGAAATCCGCACGTCACGCTGATGCTACGGCCAACCGGCGGCAATCTGGCCGCCGAGCCGTGGTATCTCGAGGCGCAGGACATTAACTCGTTGGGTCGACGCGGGCTCGACGCGAGCATGATTCACGTCGGAGACACGCTTAGGGTCGCCGGTCACGTGTCGGGGCGACGCGAGCGGGCAATGTTCGTCACGAACGTGCTGCTACCGAACGGAACCGAAATCAGAACGCGCGGTGAGACCGAGCCCCGCTGGTCGGCCGACAACATCGGCTTTGCACGCGTCAACGTCAACGAGGTTCAGTCGGCGGCCGGCCAAGCTACCGGCCTCTTCCGCGTCTGGATGAACCGCACCGCTTCGTGGTTCGATGACGA
>JAHEEN010000305.1 GCA_024640685.1 Rhodospirillaceae bacterium | reverse complement strand
CGACGACGACGGGAATGAGGCCGTTCTTCAGCGCGTTGTTGAAGAAGATGTCGGCAATCTCCGTGCTGATGACGACGCGAATACCGAAGTCCAACAATGCCCAAGGCGCGTGCTCGCGAGATGAGCCACAGCCGAAGTTTCTGCCAGCGATCAAGATTTGCGCACCGTCGGCTTGCGGAGAATTCAAGACAAAATCGGCGTTCGCGCTGCCGTCTTTGTTGTAACGCCAGTCCGTAAAGAGTTGCTCGCCTAAACCTTCTTTGGTCGTCGTCGTCAGAAACCGCGCCGGGATGATCTGGTCCGTATCGATATCGTCGAGCCCGAGCACGACGGTCTTTGATGTGATGGTCTTGATGGGTTCCATGGCAATCAATCCAAATATTGACGGGGGTCGGCAACCGATCCGCTGACGGCGGAAGCTGCCGCTGTCAGGGGGCTTGCGAGCACAGTGCGTGCGCCGCTACCTTGCCGGCCTTCGAAATTGCGGTTGCTAGTGCTTACGGCGAGCCGGCCTGGGGCGACGATGTCGCCGTTCATCGCGATGCACATCGAGCAACCGGGTTCGCGCCATTCGGCGCCGGCAGCCGTGAAGATCTTATGTAGGCCCTTGGCCTCGGCCTCGACCTTGATGTGTTGCGAGCCGGGAACTACGAGCATTCTCACATTTTCGGCAACTCGCCGGCCTCGAACGATGCTGGCCGCAGCCTCGAGGTCGCTCAAACGTCCATTTGTGCAACTGCCGATAAAGACGACATCGACGGGCGTGCCAGCCAACGGCTTTCCGGATTCCACGTGCATGTATTCGAGCGCTTTCGCAAACGCTTTGCTGCCGTTGGTCGACGTTGGTACGGGGTCGTCGATCGATATCACCATGCCGGGGTTTGTGCCGAACGTCACCATGGGTTTCATAGCTCCGACATCGAGACTGATCTCGCGATCGTAGCGCGCGCCATCGTCGCTCGGCAGCGTTCGCCAATAGGCGAGTGCTTTCTCCCAGCCCTCGTCCTTTGGTGCCAGCTCCCGGCCAGCGACATATTCGAACGTCGTGTCGTCGGGCGCGATCATTCCGGCGCGGGCGCCAGCTTCTATCGACATGTTGCAGACCGTCATGCGCTGATCCATCGACAGCGCGCGCATCGCCGAGCCGCGATACTCGATCGCGTATCCAGTGCCGCCATCGACGCCGATCTCGCCGATGATTCGCAAGATGATGTCTTTTGCGGTTATGCCGGGCGGCAATGCACCGTCGAGGTTGATCGCAAACGATTTCGGCTTGCGTTGCAGCATGCACTGGGTGGCGAGCACGTGGCCGACTTCGGTCGTGCCGATACCGAATGCGAGCGCACCGAACGCGCCGTGCGTGCTCGTATGCGAGTCTCCGCAGACGATTGTCTTACCCGGCTGTGTTGCGCCGAGCTCAGGGCCTATCACATGCACGATGCCGCGATCGGGGCTCGTGAAATCTTTGAGCTCGAGACCGAATTCGTCGCAGTTCTTGATGATCTGTCGAATTTGCTTGGCGGCAGCCGACTCACTGACGACATCGAGATCCGCGAGCGTGCTGACCGGCACGGTCGGTATCGAGTGATCCATCGTTGCGAGCGTACGGTCGGGGCGGCTGACCTTGAGCCCCTGCGCGCGCAACAGATCGAACGCCTGCGGCGATGTGACTTCGTGCACTAGATGCAGATCGATATAGAGGATCGCCGGTGTTTCAGGTGTCTCATCGACGACGATGTGACTATGCCAGAGCTTGTCGAACAGAGATTTCATCGAGACCGTTTCCTATGCTCACAATAAGGCCCCACGAACCCGCGCTATCGCGGTCAACGCTCGTAGGTCGTCTAATCCAGTAGCAACGTCACGCAGCGGGCTGGTCGACGCTCGCTGCGCTTGCTTCGATTGGCTCGAGCCAACCCCACTCGTCACGCGTCGTGCCGTCGAACAAGCCGAAGAATCGCTCTTGTATTTGCTGCGTGACGGGCCCGCGCTTGCCAACGCCGATCGTATGTCGATCGACGGATCGGACCGGTGTGACCTCTGCGGCCGTGCCCGTCAGGAAGATCTCATCGGCAATGTAGAGTAACTCGCGCGGAATGTTCTGCTCGACGACCGTATGGCCGAGCGACTCGGCGAGCTGGATGATCGTGTGGCGCGTCAGCCCGGCAAGAATCGAAGCCGAAACCGGTGGTGTGTAAAGGCGCCCGTCGTGCAATAGGAACAGATTCTCGCCCGCGCCTTCGCTGACGAAGCCGCCACTGTTAAGCGCAATGCCTTCGGCGAAACCCAGCCGGCGGGCCTCGAGTGTCACGAGCGCGCTCGAAAGATAATTGCCACCGGCTTTAGCCAGTGTCGGCAGCGTATTGGGCGCGACGCGTTGCCACGACGAGATGCAGACGTCGACGCCGTTCTCGAGGCCGCCTTCGCCGAGATACGAGCCCCATTCCCAGGCGGCGATCGCGCACTGTGCCGGGTCGTCCGGGTTGCCGGCGACGCCCATCTCGCCGTAGCCGCGATAGGCGACGGGGCGAACGTAGGCACCGTCGAACAGCTCGTTCTCGAGCACGACGCGCTTGCAAGCATCGACGAGCTCGGCAACCGAATGCGGCAGGTTCATGTAATAGACCTTCGCCGAGTTGAACATGCGCTTGACGTGGTCGGTAAGCCTGAAGCCGACGAGGCCGTCGGCGCCTTTATAGACTCGAATGCCCTCGAACACCGACGAGCCGTAGTGCAGCGCGTGCGTGAGCACGTGCACCGTGGCGTTTTCCCACGGCACGAGCTCGCCGTTGTGCCAGATGTACTTGCTCGTTTTAAGCGGCATCAGTGTTCTCCTGGCGTCACGGCGTCCCGATCGCCGCCGCGCCGAGTTTCCCGGAATCGGCGGCGCGCTCACGCCGCGAAATACGGTTCATGACTTCGAGATAGGCGAAGGCGGCCGATTCTACGATATCAGTGCTGACGGCATGCCCTCGAAAGCTCTGGCCATTATATTCGACCGTCACCGTGACCTCACCTTGGGCATCGTCGCCGACCGTGACGCCATGGACCTCGAAGTTCGTCAGGTTGAGCTCG
>JAHEEN010000102.1 GCA_024640685.1 Rhodospirillaceae bacterium | reverse complement strand
TGTCTTGGAACTCGTCGACGAGGATGTGCTGCACGCGGTTGTCGAGCGCCAGCAGCAGCTCCGAAGGCTCATCGACGGCACCGAGCGCTTGCTGCGCCGCCAATGCAACATCGACGAAGTCAGTCGTGTTCCGCGCAGCAAACTCCAACTTAAGTTCCGCGACGAGCCGAATCAGGATGCTCTGCAACGACGCCAGTAACTGCCACTCCTCGTCGGAATAGTGCGGCGGCGGCAGCTCGCGCAATCGCGCAAGCTCCTCCCTGACGACGACCTCGTCGCGGTATGACGCGATTAGATCGAGGCCACGTTGTTTTGCATCGCTGTCGCTCCGCGTGAACCCCTCTCGAGCGGTCAACCTTTGGCGCCAAGCGTTCGTTTGCGTCAGGAACAGATCCGGGAGCTGCCTCCATCGAGCCAGCGGTATCCCGTCGACATCTATATCGCATCGATTGTCGACGTCATCGTGTCGCGACTCTGAGCGTGCTTCGAGCACGGCCAGCGCCTCGTCAATAAACCCATCGGGCAACGAAGCAACGACGTCAGCCAAGATTTCACGGATCAAGCGTTGCAGGCCGTGCTCCATACGCGCTCGCAACCCGTCGACCGGCCCATCCAATAGGTATGGCAGCCATTGGTCGCGAGCCGGCAGCAAAGATGTCAGCAATGTCTCCAGTCGCGCGACATTGCTGTCGACGGCCCAAAGCACCTGCTGGACGTGCTCCGCTGCAGGATCGCTGCTACCGAGTAGCGCGAGCATCTGTCGAACTGCAGCCGAGTAACAATCGAGCGGCTGATCGACAACGTTCGCGCCGCCGATTCCACCGGACAATACCGACAAATGCTGAGCGAGCCGCGCGTTCAATGCATCGAGCGTCTCTATACGCAGGCGTGCGGGTTGCTCAGCCAGGTTCCAGCCACGCTCACGATTACGCGTGACGACGGCGTTCGCGAGCTCGAACGTGCGTAGCCGATGCGCCTCGTCGGGCACTCGCCCGCTCTCTGCTCGCTCCAGCGCCGACAATACCCGTTGGCGCATTTCCGTAGCCGCCTTTCGCGTAAACGTCATCGCCAGCACCTGCTCCGGCACAGCGACATGTGCGAGCAGCGCGAGATAACGCTGGATCAGTAACTCGGTCTTGCCCGACCCCGCCGGGGCTTGGACGATAAATGAGCGCCGGATGTCCAACGCCTGCGACCGAGCCTCGCGATCGAAGGTCATACGCCACCCTCGAGCGCGCTGCCGAGCGGGTCCGCGTCAGTCGCCAACACGCGGCTCAGCGCAGCGTGCCGATCACGCAATGAGGCAACCGAATCCGGGAACACACGGCCGTCTCCGGCCACGAATTCGGCGACGAGGCCTGCGAGCTGATCGTGCCAAAGTTCACGTTGCTCATCCCAATCGCGGTCTGGCGGCAGTTTCACCGGCCGCCCCGGCAGCACATCTGACGGCTCCCAGATGCCCCGAAACGTGACCCCGCGGGGCTGCAGCGATGCGTAAGCTAGTGCGATCGGCGGTTCGGCAAACACCAACGAATACAGCGGAAGTTGTGGCGCCTTCAAGCGAGCAGTCAGCAAGCCGTTTGCCGACACATTGCGGCCTGTCTTGTAGTCGATGACTGCAAGCCGGCCATTTGCAAGCCGATCGACGCGATCGATCCGGCAACGGATGCCTACGCCGCCGATCTCGGCCTCCTCGCGAAGCTCGAGTGCGTCGATCAAGAAGTCATCGCGCTCGAGATCGCGTTCGACCATTGCGGCTACGAGGGATTGGAGTCGTCGACGCTCCATGTCGCGAAGCGTTCTTTGCGCGCGGCTGGCAACGCGCAAGCCGTCGGTCAACGCACGATCGACACTCTCGGCAATCTGCTCGGTTAGTACGCTGCGCTCCTGCGCAGTCGCCAACGCTACCCGCGACGCGATCTTGCCGTAAAGCAGCTCGAGCGCCCTGTGCACCAACACGCCCCGCAAGCGAGGACCGACTCCTCGCTCCGGTCGATCGAGCGGCTGTGCGCGTAAACGGCCTTCGATAAAGGCCTGCAGCGGACATTGTGCCTGTAACTCGATCGTCCGGGCGCCACCGGGAACGACGCGCTCGAGCAACGGAGGCACTGGATCTTCAACCATCTCGTGCAATCCGTTTCGCTCCGTTTCGAGCTGGCGTCGATGCCCGAAACGTCGCGATGAAGATACATCGGCGGGCCCGAGATGCTTGATTAGCGGGCTCGGCGCGGCAAGTTCGTCGCCGATGGTCTCGGGATAGCTGAAAACGACGTCCGGCACCCGTGCAATGAAATCCGCCGTCTGCTGTCGACAAAGGTCCAGCGTCGCCTCCGGGGTCGCAAACGGCATCCGATGTGCGCGCTGCAGCCTGGCCGGCAGCAGATGGTCCATTTGCGCCGACCGTGGCCACGCGCTGTCGCTCATTCCTGTGCTCCAGGCTGCATCGTAGCCCGGGCCTACTTGCTCGATGCTCGAGAAAAAAGTGATACCTGCAACTGGCAGCTCGATCGGCCGTTTCGTTCGACGCAACACCCGCTCCAGCTGAGCGACGGCATCGTCGTAGCGAAACTCCCCCAAAATCGGCGTCAGCCCACAGAACTCCGTCGTTACACGAGTCCAAAGCTCGACCGCCTCAGCCGGGGCGGCTTCACTCGCACCCTGCCAGCCCAGCGCAGCCAATGTCTGATCCATAAAACGCGCCCATTGGGTCGCGCTCTGAAACTTCGGCGCCAAGTCCAGTGTCTCCAATGCAACTGCGAGCCGACGCTCAAACTGCGGTACGCGAGCACGGATTAGGCGCGCAAGACCGCCATAGCGAAACGCCGATGGAAAATCGGCTTGGGCCGACAACACGCTGCGAAGCTCCGTTTCCAGGATCGCCCGCAGGCCGTATTCATCGCGATTCTCGCTCAGAAACGGGGAACGCAGTACGCGGCTGAGCGTCGCAAATCCGCTAGCCGATCCGAGCAGCTTCAAACAGTCCAATGCAGCACCGAGCATCGGCTCATCATCTGCCATCGCACTGTCGGTAAGACTCGGCAGGGAAACCGTGTCATTCTCGACCCCGAGCAGCGGGCTGGATGCGAACCATCGTCTGACAGCAGCGTCGACTCCGCGCTCCGCGGTAGCGATGATCGCGATACGCGCGGTTGGCCGCGCACTCAGTCGCTCACAGGCCCATGACAATGCGGCATTTAACTCTTCGCGATGATCCGCTAGCGCAAGCCGGCCTACGTTCACCGATACGTCGTGCGGCCGCCAAGTCGTAATTCCGACGCCGACGTCGCCTAGAACCGACAATAAGCGATCGAATGCCGGGCGCCGTGTACGATTGTCGGCAATCACTAGATCGCCACGCGTTGCCGCGGCTGCGGTAACCGCGTCGCATGCGTGTGCGGTGATCAGTGACGTATCTAGCCAGCCGGCCGACTGCAGATGTGCCCGATAACGATCAGCCCAACCCAAGAACGCGGCAAACGACGGTTCACCTGGACGGGCACGCAGGGTAGCCGGATCGATATCCCAATCGAGCAATCGAGCCCACGCTCGTTGCGCAGCGGCTGCCAGCGCTTCAGCGTGAACCGTGCCTGCGCCTTCCACGTTTTCGGTGACGATCTTCGACCACAGCGCGCGCGCCTGCCCGGAGCCGAGCAGAAGCGACTCTCTACCGAGCCGTTGCCAGAGATTACTAAGCCAGGCATTGCGGGAGTAGATACGCGCGCGCTGCCAAGCTCGCTGCGATGAGGAAACGTACGCGCTTGTGAGAAACGTCTCTAGCTGTGCCGCCGACAGCGCATCGTCAGCGAGCGCCTCTGCCCCTTGGGCAAGGCGACTCGCCAGAGCATTAGTCATTATTTAACAGCTATTTATACGGCCTTTATCAAACTGTTTCGAGTTTCTTGCCGGCACGGGCCATCGCCTCCAGGACGGTGTGTATCCGACGAAAGATCTCCGCTAGCGTCGCATCGTCCGGAAGATTCGTGATCCGGAAGTGGTCCCGATAGTCGGTATTGAAGCTCGAGCCAGGGGCGACGAGCACATGCTGTTGTTCCAATAGCTCCATAGCAAACGCCTCGTCATCAAACGACGGGAAGAACGCCCGATTGACGCCGACGAAAGCGTACATCGATCCTTTCGGCGCCACGAGCTCTAGAAACGGGCTAGCTGCGACTGCATCGACGATCGCTTGGCGCGACTCGAACAGTCGCCCACCAGGCTCACACAGCTGTTTGATGCTCTGAAATCCGCCGAGTGCGGTCTGCACCGCCCACTGGCCAGGCACGTTGCTGCACAATCGCAGCGCAGCCAAGAGGTCCATGGCCGCAAGATAGTCATGTGCCCGATCGAGCGCGCCGCTGAATGCAACCCATCCGACGCGATAGCCACAGGCCCGATAGACTTTCGATAGGCCGCTAAACGTCGCACATAGCGTTTCTCGACACAGCGTCGCCATCGGCACGAATTCGGAACCGGGATAAATCATCTGATCGTAGATCTCGTCACAACACATCACGAGACCATGCTTTTCGGCGAGACGAGCCAGACCTTCGAGGCAAGCACGGCTATAGACGGCACCGGTGGGATTGTTCGGGTTGATGACGACGATCGCTCGCGTGCGATCAGTGATCAGACGCCCAACTTCGTCAGGGTCCGGCATGAACTCGTTGCTCTCCCGGCACGGATAGTAGACAGCACGCCCACCGTTCAGAACCGACGCTGCGGTCCACAGAGGATAGTCCGGACTCGGAATCAACACCTCGTCGCCGGGGTTCAGCAAGCCGCGCAGCGTCAGGTCGATGAGCTCGCTTACGCCGTTACCCATGAAGACGTGCTCAGCCGTGACGTCCATGACGCCGCGGGCTTGCTGCTGCATGACGACAGCCTCACGGGCCGGGAAGATACCCTTCTGATTGCAGTACGCCTCGCTGCTGCCGAGGTTCTCGATCATTGCGAGCCGCATCGTCTCGGGCGTCCGGAATCCAAACAGCCCCGGATTGCCGATGTTCAGCGATAGAATCTCGTAACCCTGGCGCTCGAGCTCATGCGCGCGGCGCGCGAGATGGCCACGGATTTCGTAGCGGACGCCGCTGAGTTGACTGCTCGGCTCGATTCGACTGGCTTCTTGCATCGTTTCGCCCCGAAAAGCGGCTATTGTGCATAGCTGCCGCGAATTCGCAAAGGCAAGCGATCACAGTCATTGCGGCTATGAAGGATTGCGCTTTATTCGGCCGCGCGTGGCGGCTGCGTCGGACGCTCTGGATCTCGAATCCATTCGCTCCAAGAGCCGACGTAAAGCTTGCCTGGCTCGAGACCCGCGATCTCCATACCGAGCAACAGATGGCATGCAGTGACGCCCGAACCGCACATTGCGACGACGTCACCCGCCGTCTGCGCAACGAGGCTGCGCTCAAAACGCTGCCGCAATTGCGCTGGTATTCGGAACGTTCCATCCTCGCTCAGTAGCTCGCTAAATGGCAGATTGACTGCGCCCGGCACGTGCCCGGCCACCGGGTCGATGGGCTCGGTCAACCCATCGAACCGAGCGGCAGCTCTAGCGTCAAGGAGCACCGCTTCACGGGTGCTTAGGAGCCTAATCAAGTCCTCCGTTTCGACGACAGTGCCGGCACCGGACGCGTCAGCGTCGTAGATAGCCGGAGACCACGTTGCGGCAGTTTGCTCGAGCTCTCGACCGGGCCGGGACCAGGCTTGGATACCACCATCCAATACGGCAACTTCGTCATGACCGAGCCAGTGACGCAACATCCACCAGAGGCGCGCAGCGAACGCGCCGCCACAGTCGTCATAGACGACAACTCTAGAGTCGTTCGAGATTCCGAGCCGGCACAATGTGGCGACAAACGTACCGGAATCCGGCAGCGGATGACGGCCCTCGTATGGAGCTGCCGGACGCGACAGATCGCGATCCAAGTCCACATGTCGCGCAGCGGGAATGTGCCCTGCCAAATAGGCTGCGTAACCAGCACCCGGCTCGGACAGGTTGTGACGGCAGTCGAGGATGATGAGATTATCGTTGGCCCGACGCTGCTCGAGCTCGTTGCACGAGATCAAGACTTCATTCGACCCGTTCATCGTCAGACAATAAAAAAACGGGGTTGCGTCATGCAACCCCGTTCCTTGGTGGGATGGTCAGCTATGAGTTTCTAGCGACCCAATGCGGCAGCCAATTGACGCTCGCGATCCTCTTCGATGTTGACGTACTCGATCCACGCGTTCGCGCTCTGCTGACTACGATTGTCGCGGCGCGCACCCTCGAACGCTGTTCGAGCGGGACCGTATTCCCCCAGCTCGAAAAGGCAAGCGCCAAGAATCATGTTAGCCTGGTCCTCGCGTCTCAACTCACCTTTTTGCATGGCCGTTCGTGCGGAATCGACACATTCTTCGTACTGCGCAAGATTCTGGTAAGACTGGGCGAGCCGCAGGTCAACCTCGCCATTATCGACCAAGCTTGCTGCGCGCACCATCGCCGGAATTGCCTGCTCGTCCTCCTGCGCCAGTTGCCAAGCCTGTGCGAGGATGCGCCAGTTCGTCTCAGTTGATTCGATGACACCGGAATCGAGGCCTTCCTGCATGATCTTTGCGGCTTTGACCGGAATGTCGGCGCCGAGCAACAACTGCGCCAACTGCACGATCTCGTTGCTACGTGTCAGCCAACCGGCGTCGAACGCCGTTTCCCATAACGCCAGCTGGCGGGTCTCTTCGCCTTCCTGGCCGTACATCGCCGACAGCTGAACGAAGTACTCGCGCTTGGGCCACGACTCGATCAGCGTAGAGAGCACGTCGATAACGTTCGGATAGTCCTCGAGCTCGTAGTAGAAGACATTTAGCAGACGGTACCAGTTCTCCTGAATCTCGCGGCCCTGCTCCTCGGCGGCCTGGATGCCCTCCAATACTGGCGGGATGCCCTCCTGATATCGCTCGAGGGAGTAGAAAATCTGCGCCCGCAAAATATACGAGTCGGGGTTTGGGCTGTCCGAGATCGCAAACCAAGTATCGAGCATATTCAACGAATCTTCGTAACGCTCCTGCTGGAAGTAAAGCTGGCACAGCGTGAATCGCGTTGACTGCTCCATACCGAGCGGCAAATCCGGCTGCTCGAGCACGTTCTCGTAGGCCGAAATGGCTTCTCGAAAGTTATCCTGGCCGATGTAAATGAACGCGTAGAAGTTCCACATCTGTGCAATTTCGTAACTATTGAGACCCTGCATCTCGCGGACTTCGGTCAACAACTCCATTGCACAAGCGATATCGTCCATCTCGGCGCAGGCCTGCGCCTCGGACAAGCGCTGATACACGCGCTCACGCATCGCAGGGGTCTTGCGCGTCTCCTCGTCGGCACGAGACTGGGTTTCGGAGTCTTGCGCCGACGCATTGATTGCGCCGAGCATCAGGATCGATCCGCATAGTCCCGCAAGCGCCAGTATTGTCGTCGAACGCCGCATCATTCGGTCTCCTAGCTCCTAGTCCTGAATCTCAAACGTGATTTTGTTCTGCACGCCTGGGACCTCGACGGGCTCGCCGTCGATGACGCGGGGCTTGTACTTGAACTTAAGAGCCGCTTCGGTCGCGGCGCGCTCGAATAGCCCGCTAGACGACTCGACGACGATTGGATCGCGCACCGTGCCCTGCCGCGTCACTGTGAACTCGACGATCACGTAACCTTCGAGACCGCGCGACAGTGCACGCGAAGGATATACGGGCGCAACCTTGACGATCGGCAGGTACTCGCCGTCACTGACGCCGAAGCCGACGCCACCTACGTTGAGGCTGGCATCCATGCTCGGTGCTGACATCGAGACAGCCATCGAGTTGTCAAAGTTGTCTGCCTGATTCGGGGTGGGCATATCCGGTGGCGTTTCAGGCTCCGGCGGCTTTTCCGGCTTTTCCTGCTTGGTCTCGACGATTTCGTTGCGCTCGACACGAACGAAATCCGTGACCCGGTAGGTCGTCGCATCAGTCAAAGCACCCTGACCCGTTGCGATAAGTAGCTGCATGATGAACAGCAACCCGAACGTGACGCTCGCGCCGAGACCGATGGAGATGGCATACCTAGCGATCATCGTCTAACCCCCGTTTGTCAGATACTTGCCAATTCTAGGCATCAAAATTCGAAAGCAGCGCCTTCAAGGTCCGCATCCTAACACGAAATACGCCGCATACCCGCGCCTATGGCGCTGCCGCTGCCAGCGTGATTTCGTTTACTCCAGCCGCCTTTGCGGCATCCATGACCTGAATGACGTACTCGTTGTAGGCTTCCCGATCGGCCTGAATGACGACCCCGCCCTCGGGATTCTCGGCTGCGAGCCGCTCGATCGCTGCGCGAACGCCCTCAGGCGCTGTGGCTCGGCCGTCAATCCAGATTTCGTTGTTGCCCGAAACGGCAATGAAAATACTGCCCGAATCCGGCGTGAACGCTGTCGCCGCCTCCGGTCGTGTCACTTCAATGCCCGGCTCCTTGACGAAGACCGCCGTAACAATGAAGAAAATCAACATAATGAAGACGACGTCGAGCATCGGCGTCAAATTTATCTCAGCCTCTTCCTCTTGTAGCTGTTCGGCAACTGCGTCACGCATTGGATTTCATCCTCCTACCCTCGACGGGTCTGCACGCCTCGGTCAGCGAGACGCAATCGAAATATCGAACACGCCGGCCAGTCGCGACGCATCCATGACGGTTACGAGCTGTTCAGCGCTCGATGTCGCGCTGGTTTGAACGACGACCGGGCGCTCCGGATCCTCGGCGTGCAAGCGCTCGATATTCGCGCGTACCGCGCGCGGATCAACGATGCGATTGTCGATCCAGATATCGTCGGCTTCGTCGATGATGACGAGGATCGCGCCCTCTTCCTGGACGACCTGTGCTTCCGGCGTATCGGGACGATTGACGTCGAGGCCGGTTTCACGAATGAACGTTGCAGTCACGATGAAGAAGATCAACATGATGAACACGACGTCCAGCATCGGCGTCAGGTTGATTTCGTTCTCGTCCTGCTCTTGCTTGATGGCCGCAATGCGATTTCTCAACGTTCAGTCCCCTATCGGTAATTTAGTGATCCATCGTCATTTCGTCTTCGAGTATCCCGACGTTGCGCTTAGCGGTTCGCGTCAGGATCGTCACGAAGAACACGCCCGACAACGCGCCGACCATGCCGGCCATCGTCGGAATCGTAGCCTGCGACACGCCGGCAGCCATAGATCGCGCATTGCTCGTGCCCGACATGGCCATGACCTCGAACACTTGAATCATGCCAGTCACGGTGCCCATTAAACCAAACAGCGGACATAACGCCACGAGAGTCTGAATCATCGGCAAGCCGTTCTCGGCCGCCATTCGAACCTGCGAGATGATCCGCGTTCGTGCCTGGTGAGCATGCCACGAACGCCGCTCGTTGCGCTCTTCCCATTCGTTGAACGCCGATTTGATGTGTGACTTCAGCCCGGTGCGGAAGAAAATTAGCCGCTCCAGAATCAGAATCCACATAAATAGAATCACGACGCCGATCAGACGCAGGATTGGCCCGCCGAGCTCTAGAAACGCTCGGATCGCCTCATATGCATCAACTAAAGTTTGCATCGACTGTATCTCCGTCAGTGCATTCGGGCCGGTCTAATGACCGGCCCGAACGACTCAAACATGTCGACTAGTGATTCTTCTCCGACTGCTCGGCGACGATTCCGGCGCTCTGCTCTTGGAGAATCTGCGTAATTTGGCGGCTACGGCCACTGACGATCGTGTGCAGCAACACCGTCGGAATTGCGACGGTCAAACCGAGCACGGTTGTCACGAGTGCCTGCGAAATACCACCGGCCATCGTCTGCGGGTCACCTGTTCCAAACAGCGTAATCGCCTGGAACGTATTGATCATACCGGTAACCGTGCCGAGCAGGCCGAGCAAGGGTGCCACAACGGAGATGACCTTGATGAACAAGATTCCGCGCTGCAATTTCGGCGTCTCCTTCAAAATTGCCTCGCCGAGCTTGAGCTCCAATGTCTCCGTATCGACACTCTTATTGCTGTGATAGACCTGCAATACGCGTCCAAGGGCGTTGTCGGTCGTCGGCGTATCGCGCTTGAGTTGCCGCTTGACCTTGCCGCCGGCGATCGTGAGCATCAGCAAGCGCTCGAGCGCCAACAGGACACCCAAGATACCGAGCGAGATGATCACGTATCCGACGATGCCGCCCTGATTGACGCGCTCCTGCAGATTCGGCGTATCGACGAATGCAGCCAAGATGACGCCGCGGGTCGGGTCGACGCCGAAACGTGCAAACGTACCAGGCGCGGCACCGAGCAGATCATTGGTGCTGTTAACGAACCGGCCTTGCTCGGGCTGGCGCTGCAACTCGGACACGGAGTTCGTATCGGGATTGCGCTGCAGATAGCGACCGGCGGCGACGAGATTGAACCCGCCGATGCGGGCGATGTTCTCGACCGTCAGCTCGCCGTTCGTCGTCGTGAACTCGAAGTTCGGTATGAGCTTGACCTTGCCGAGCTCAGTCGCTTCGCGCTGGAGTTCGAACCAGAGACGCTCGATCTCCTCGATCGACGCAAGCTGGCTGCTCGAGCCCATCTTCGCGGCCAGGTCCGTCAAGAACTGCGCACGGTCGGGATATTCGATATTCGTGAACGAATTCTCGAACTGCGCACGCGCATCGCCGGCGACCTGTTGCAGCACACCGAACAGCTCGCGCAAAGAGCCGAGCCGCGCGTCGAGCTGCGATTGCACGTCGGCGATCAGTAGCTCGTTCTCCTCGAAC
>JAHEEN010000304.1 GCA_024640685.1 Rhodospirillaceae bacterium | reverse complement strand
CCTGCGACGACGAGATCTGCTTCCCGCCCGACGAGATCGCATTCACCTACGAGTTCGACGTCCAAGCCCGCGACACGCAACGCGCTCCGGAAACGATCCAGCACTAGCAGCATCCACCGAGCTTCGCGGCGCGGTCCCACTACTTCACTAACGATCTGACGCCTGCCCATCGCGGCGGCGCTGGTTGGCGTCCACGACGCGTGTGTATAGTCGGCGTTCGTCTAGCCCGGATATTTCACCAGGCGGCCGATGCGCCCGAAAGCTCCAGTTGTCAAAGATATCGTTCTGCTCGGCGGCGGCCACAGCCACATAGCCGTTTTGAGATCGTTCGGCATGCGCCCGATTCCGGGCGTGCGCCTGACGTTGATCAGCCGCGACGTCGAGACGCCTTACTCCGG
Organism: Rhodospirillaceae bacterium; assembly: GCA_024640685.1. Lineage (GTDB taxonomy): Bacteria > Pseudomonadota > Gammaproteobacteria > Steroidobacterales > Rariloculaceae > JAHEEM01. The sequence goes on along the minus strand of JAHEEN010000304.1, from coordinate 2,695 downwards.
CATGCTGCCGGGTCTGATCGCCGGGCACTACACCATCGACCAAGCACACATCGACTTGAACCCGTTGGCGCGATTCGCAGATGCTCGGTTTATTCGCGCGTCGGTCACCGGCATCGATCCCGACGCAAAGACGGTCATGCTCGACGAGAGACCGGCCGTCAAATACGACATTGTGTCCATCAACACCGGCTCCACGCCGACGACACACGGGACGCCGGGCGCCGACGAGCACACCGTCCCAGTAAAACCCATCAGCCAGTTCCTGGCGCACTGGACGCGCCTGAAGCAGCGCATCGAGCAGCACGACGGGCCGATTCGAATCGGTATCGTCGGCGCGGGTGCCGGTGGTGTCGAGTTGGCGCTCGCAATGCATCACACACTGACGAAGTCGATCGCTCCCGGTGGACAGAAGCAAGCGCCGGTACTCGAATTGCTGACGGCCGATGACGACATTCTCGCCTCGCACCCGGCTACCGTAGCCCGCCGCTTCCGGCGACAGTTTGCCGAGCGAGGCATTGCGATTCATACGAACGCACGCGTGACCGAGGTCGCTAGCGGCCGATTGCTAGCTGCGTCGGGTAATGCATTCGAGTACGACGAAGTGCTCTGGGTCACGAACGCAAGCGCGCCAAGCTGGCTTGCAGACTCTGGCCTAGATCTCGATGCACACGGCTTCGTCCAAACCAACGACTGCCTGCAATCGACCAGCCACGCCGACGTGTTCGCAGCCGGTGATGTCGCGACAATGCAGAACCATCCACGCCCGAAAGCCGGCGTATTCGCTGTGCGCCAGGGCCCTCCGCTAACACGCAACCTGAGGCGTCGTGCGCTCGGCGCATCCCCGGTGCGTTACCGGCCACAGCGTAAATTTCTGACGCTGATCAGTACCGGCGATCGTTATGCGATCGCCGCGCGCGGCAACTGGTCGACCGAAGGCCACTGGGTCTGGCGCTGGAAGGACTGGATCGACTCGCGATTCATGCGGCGCTTCAAGGAATTGCCGAGCATGGAATCCGGCTCGCAACCACAAGCTTACGAATTACCCGCCGCGTTGCAGTCAGATCTCCCCGACGACGACATGCGCTGCGGCGGCTGTGGCGCGAAGGTCGCCGCCGACGTTCTCGCGGCGGCTTTGGCCGACATCGCGCCGATTGAGCGCGATGACATCGTCGTCGGCCTGCACGCACCTGACGATGCGGCCGTCATCGAGGTGCCGTCAGACAAGCTCAGCGTGCTATCGGTCGATGCATTCCGGCCAATGATCGAAGATCCGTACGTGTTCGGGCAGATTGCCGCGAACCATTGCTTGAGCGACCTCTATGCGATGGGCGCAGAACCACAAGCGGCGCTCGCGATCGTGTCGCTTCCGGCGTGGTCCGACGACAAGCTCGCCGAGGAACTTCGCCAGATGCTGCTGGGCGCACAATCGATTTTCGGTCCGAGCGACGCGGCGCTCGTTGGCGGCCATACGAGCGAAAGCGCCGAGGTCAGTCTCGGCTTCTCGGTCACAGGCCTGATCGACCGAGAGCGGTTGTTGACGAAGGCGAGCTTGCGGCTCGACGACGTATTGATTCTTACGAAGGCGCTCGGCACAGGCACACTGCTTGCAGCCGACATGCGCGCGAAGGCCGCCGGGCGTTGGATCGGAAACGCGATCGACTCGATGCTGCAGCCGAACGGACCGGCGGCAACGTGTATGCGCAACCACGGCGCGAGCGCATGCACGGATATCACGGGTTTCGGTCTGGCCGGGCATCTCGTCGAGATGCTGGCCGACGCGCCGCTAGGTGCAACGATCGATATCGAGGCGCTGCCGGTACTCGACGGCGCACTGGCAACATTGGCCGACGGCATCGTCTCGACGCTGCAAGAGAAGAATGAGCGCTTCTCGCGGCATTGTGAGATCGATGCCGCGACGCTGGCAGATCCACGCGCGCGGCTGCTGTTCGACCCGCAGACGTCCGGCGGCCTGCTCGCCGGAATCCCACCTGATCGCGCGCGCGCTTGCCTCGCGGAGCTGCGCGCGCTCGGTTGCGCGCAAGCCGCAATCATCGGACACATCGTCGATGCAGCCGACACAACGGGTCGAATTCGGATACATACGTCGGCTCGAACCGACTGAGGGCTCATTGCGCGTCTCGAAATCTTGGCGGAGGTGGATGGGAATCGAACCCACCGCTCGGGTTCGCCGAGCCACTGGTTTTGAAGACCAGGGGAGTCACCAGACTCCATTCACCTCCAACGGATGTCTTGACTAGTGAACACGCAGGCGCCGGACGTTGCCGTCACGAACCGTGGCACCGGTCGAATCGAGATGCTCCATCAGCGGGACGACGGACTTTCGCGTCGCGCTCAGCAGATCGCGCACGTCAGCGACGGTAAATGTATCAGGATGCGGGAACTGCTGTTGCAACCGCTGCGTTACAGCCGACAGCACGTCGCTGTGCAGCACCATGCGGCTCTTACGATCGTAGGTCTTCAAGCGCACGAGCCTGCCGGCATCGAGCAACAGCTGCAATAGCTGCCGCGTTGCCGGGTTCTTGTCGACGACGGCATCGATGTCCGGTGCCGCCAGCCCGCCCGATCGAAACAGTTGCTCGATTTTCGCTGCGAGCTTGCGCTCCTCGATCGGCAGTTCGCCGAGCGGATCGAACTGCGGACGGCGCAGCACGCCGCCTTCGGCAACGAGCTTGCC
>JAHEEN010000303.1 GCA_024640685.1 Rhodospirillaceae bacterium | reverse complement strand
TCGCGATTGCGCTGCTCGCGGTATGGCGTTGGTTCGCGGGATTCTTGTCGCCCGCCGTCGGCGGAGTCCCGTCCGGCACATCGGCAGCATTCTCGGTGTGGATGCTGATTCCGCTTGCGGTTGCCGTCGCCGGATGGGCCGTCGCGCGCGCACAGTTCGGTCGTCCTCACGCAGCCGCGGCAGCCTGGCGTAAGCGCCTCTATGTATATTTCTTGAACAAGGGCTACTTCGACGAGATTTACGATGTCTTCATCGTACGTCCGACGATTGAACTCGCCGATTGGGCGTGGCGAAAGATCGATAAAGGTATCGTCGACCGGCTCGTCGTTTCGCTGGGTGGGTTTAGCATCGCTGTCGCGCGTCGGCTCGGCGCAATCGACATCGCGGTCGATCGACAAGTCGTCTCGGTAGGGACCGGCAGCGTCGGGATTGCGCGTTGGCTCGGCCGGTTTGTCGATACGGCGGGTATCTCCCGAACGGTCGAAGGGTTCGGCCGAGGAATCGACGCATCGGGCCGCGCAGCTACGCGTTATGAGCCACGGACGCTGCAGCACAATTTGCTGGTGGTAGTCTTGTGGCTCGTTGCAGCGCTGGGCTTTTTCTACTGGATTGCAGGGTAAGGCAACGTTATGAGCGCACTATTCGCAGACCATTTGCTGAGTTGGATGATCGCGATGCCGTTTCTCGGCATGGTCGCGCTCGCACCGGTGCGCGATCGCGTCTGGGTGTTGTCGGGCACGCTTGCAATTACGCTGATTAACGTCGCGTTGGCCCTGTACCTGTGGTCGGGTTTCGACCCGGCCAACGACGGCCTGCAGTTCGTCGAGCGTATCGAGTGGATGCCAACGTTCGGTATCGATTACGCGGTCGGTGTCGACGGCGTCAGTTTGCTGCTCGTGCTGCTGACGGCGTTTCTGCCGCCGCTGTGCGTGCTCGGCTCCTGGGACTCGATCACGAGCCGGCTCAAAGCGTTCATGATGCTGATTCTGCTCGTTCAGGGCGCAATGATGGTCGTGTTCACGGCGCTCGACGCGTTCCTGTTTTTCATGCTCTGGGAAGTCACGATGATTCCCATGTACTTCATGATCGTGCTGTGGGGCGGCCCGGGCCGCATCGCGGCCGGTTTGAAGTTTGTTCTCTACAGCTTGACCGGAAGCCTGCTGCTGTTGGTCGGTATTCTGGGTTTGTCGCTTCAGGCCGGCACGTTCGACATTCAGTCGCTCGCCGATCACGCGTACTCGCAGAGCTCGCAGTTTTGGATTTTCCTCGCGCTGTTCCTGGGCTTCGCGATCAAGCTGCCGATGCTGCCGTTTCACACGTGGTTGCCGGACGCTCACTCGGAGGCGCCGACTGCCGGTAGTGTTCTTTTGGCAGGCGTGCTTCTGAAGATGGGCGGCTACGGCTTCATCCGTTTCTGTTTGCCGATATTCCCGGAGATGGCGCACACGTTCGCGCCTTACGTGCTGTGGCTTTCGGTCATCGGAATCCTCTACGGCGGATACATGGCACTTGCGCAATCGGACTTGAAGAGACTCGTCGCCTACTCGTCGGTTTCGCATATGGGTTTTGTGACGCTCGGCATCTTCTCGTTCAACAACGAGGGCGTCGAGGGTGCGATCCTGCAAATGGTCACGCACGGTTTGACGACGGGCGCGATGTTCCTGATCGTCGGCCAGCTCTACGACCGCACGCATAGCCGCGAGATCGCCGACTACGGTGGTCTTCAGCAACGGATGCCGCGTTTCGTGGCAATACTGAGTCTGTTTGCCGTGGCTTCATTCGGTCTACCAGCGACGTCGAACTTCATCGGCGAGTTCTTGATTTTGGTCGGCGTTTCCTACGAGAACTTCGTCTTCGTCGTTCTCGCGATGGGCGGCATCGTGCTCGGTGCGGCCTATATGTTATGGATGCTGCAGCGCGTTGCATTCGGCCAGCCCCGGACCGAGGCCGCGAGCAAGCTCACGGATTTGAGCGTTCGCGAGGTATTGACCGTCACGCCGCTCGCGGTCGCCGTGATCGCCGTCGGCGTCTACCCGGGGCCGCTGCTCGAGGCGATGGACGCCAGTGTCACCTACGTCGTCGAGCGTTTGGCTACGGTGCCATAACGCGCCGGTAACCCTGTTGGCGCCTGGAGCACGCGTGGGTCTAGTCCACCTTCGCGCCCATATTCCAATGGTATCGTCCGGACCAGCCTAAGCGCAGAACACCGTCCAAGCCTCGGCGGCGTTATGATCCTGCGTACAGGATCGACCGGCTGCAGGACGAAAATTCATACGGACCCCACATTGAGCGACAGACCAACGACGAGTGCCGGCGCCTTAGAGGTGCACGTCTGGCGCGGCTGCGACGACGGTGGATTTCATGTCTACAACGTTCCGGCTACGGCCAATCAGACGATCCTCGACGTCGTCACGTGGATCCAACGCTATCGAGAGCCGGCGCTCGCTTATCGGTATGCATGCCGCGTCGGCGTCTGCGGCAGTTGCGCGATGACCGTCAACGGCCGACCGCGTTGGACGTGCCGCTCGCACGTCGACGCCGTCGTCGATGGCCGCCGTATCGTCATCGAGCCGCTGCGCCATCTGCCGCGGATCAAGGATTTGGTTACGGACCTCACTCCATTCTTCGATAAATGGACGGATTCGGGCGGTAGTTTCGAGGGCGAGTCGACACGCGATGACGACTTTGCGTCGGTGGAGCCTGGGAGCAAGCAACGCCAGGCAGCCGATGCCGGCATCGAGTGCATCAATTGTGCGGTCTGCTACAGCGCCTGCGACGTCGTCGGTTGGCGACCGGACTACCAGGGCCCGGCTGCGCTGAATCGCGCATGGACGCTAGTCAACGATGTCCGTCATGCGAAGCGCGACGAGATCTTGCACAAGGTCGCGGCGAGCGATGGCTGTTTGAATTGCCACACGCACGGCAGCTGTACCGAATTCTGCCCCGTTGGAATCAGCCCGACGGCTGCGATCGGTGGTCTGAAGCGGCTCGCTCTTCGGCGCTGGCTGCGAGGTGCCCGCGAATGACCGATATGACGCTATTCATGCTGCAGCGACTGAGTGCGAAGCTGCTCGCGCCGCTGGTCATCGTTCACGTCGGC
>JAHEEN010000302.1 GCA_024640685.1 Rhodospirillaceae bacterium | reverse complement strand
TGGCGAGCGCGATCTTGCGACGCTTCGGGCTCAGGAAATCGATGTTGGTTTTTTCCTTGATGAGTTTCATCTCGATCTCCTATACCGGCAGCGACTGTAACTTGCGCCCACCGAACACGAGATTTACGATCGCGCGCGTTCCGATGATCGCCGTAAACATCGACGTGATAATGCCGAGCAACAGCGTAATGGCAAATCCCTTGATCGGTCCCGTACCGAGCGCGAACAGGACAATCGCCGCAATGAGCGTCGTGACGTTGGCATCCGTGATCGAGCTCAGCGCCTTGCCGTAACCCGAATCGATTGCGGCCTGCGGTGACGCACCGGCGGATATCTCCTCCCGAATGCGTTCGAATATGAGGACGTTGGCGTCGACGGCCATGCCAACCGTCAGGACGATACCGGCCATGCCGGGCAACGTCAGCGACGCGCCGAGCAGCGACAGCATGGCGACGATGAAGACGAGGTTTGTGAACAGCGCAACGTCGGCAATCAAGCCGAACGCTCGGTAATAGATCGCCATGAAGATGACCACGGCGAGAAATCCGATCTTGATCGCGTTGTAACCGCGATCGATATTGTCCTGGCCGAGGCTCGGCCCGGTCGTGCGATCGTCGATCTTGTAGACGGGCGCCGCCAGCGCACCGGCGCGCAGCAACAGTGCGAGGTCGTGGGCTTCCATCGGCGTCAGGCCCGTGATCTGGAAGCTATTCTTGAACACGCCGCGGATCGTCGCCGTGTTGATAATTTCCTCGGTCTTGACCGTGCGCTGCTCTTCCTCGCCATTGCGCATGACGGTCTCGCGACGCGACTCGATGAATACCGTCGACATCGGCTTGTTGAGGTTGTTCATCGTCGTCTGCAGCATGCGTTCGCCGCCGGCCGAGTCGAGCGTGATGAACACGGCGGGCTGGCCTTCGGAGAAGCCCGACTTGGCGTCGATGATCTGGTCGCCCGAGGCGACGACCGAGCGTTTCAGAACCTGGGATTGTTCATCACCACGGCCCGGATAGCGGCGCGAACCAGGCTCGTCGCCAGTCGTGTCAACGAGGCGAAACTCCAGCGTGGCTGTCGCAGTCAGAATCTTGTTGAGTTGGTTCGGGTCCTGCACGCCGGGCAACTGGACAACGATACGGTCGGCGCCCTCCCGCTGCACCAGCGGTTCCGCGACGCCGAGTTGATTGACACGGTTCCTGAGGGTCGTCAGGTTCTGTTCGATCGCAAAATCCTGCCGCGCCTTGATCTGCGCCTCGCTCATGCGCACGGTCAACGACTTACCGTCGTCGACGTCTGCAATCAGCACGTCCTGGTCGGCCTCGCGGATAACCTCGCGCGCCGCCTCCATGTCATCCGCTCCTGTCAGGCGCACCGTGATGGTCTGCCCGTCGAGATCGACGCGATGTCGAATGCCCGCTTCGCGGAGCCGATCATCGAAATCCTGTTGGTACCCCTTCAGCCGCCCGTCGATGGCGGTATCCATGTCGACCTCGAGCAGCACATAAACGCCACCGCGCAAGTCGAGACCGAGGCTCATCGGCTTGAGACCGAGATTGCGAATCCACGCCGGCAGCTTCGGCGCCAACGTCATCGCCACATTGGCCTCGCGTGAGTAGGTTTCACGCAGGGCCTCCCCTGCAATCTCCTGATCCGCGGTCGAATCGAAACGAATCACGACACGACCGTCCTGCAGGTATGCGGCTTCGGGCGTGACACCGGCATTCTCCGCCGAGCGGACGAAACGTTCGATGTCATCCTCGGTATAAGGATCGCCGGAATTGGTCGCAACCTGCACGGCCTCGACACTGCCGTAGAGATTCGGTAATGCAAGCAGGCAGCCCGCGACAAGCACGATGACCACCAGTGCGTTCAGCCAGAACGGATATCTATTCATGCTTCGTCGATCGTACCTTTCGGAACGACAGCCGAGATGCTCTGCTTCTGGATTTTGATCTCGGTGTTGTCGCTGATCGCGATAACGGCATAGTGATCACTGACGCCAGTGATTTTGCCGAGAATACCGCCGGCCGTGAGAATTTCGTCCCCGACCTGCAGCCCGGACACGAGTTCCTGATGCTGTTTCTGCTTCTTCTGTTGCGGACGGATGAGCAGAAAGTAGAACGCGGCAAACATCAGCGCCATCATGATGATGAAGCTCGTACCGCTGCCCTGAGGTTGCGCGCCTTGCGCGTAAGCAGTCTGAATAAGTAAGTCCATGACGGGTCCCGTAAAAAACAGCGCGGTATTATGGCACAAGCTCCGGACGTGGGGGCGAGATCGCAGAACCCAAGCCCTGGTGTCGCGTTCAGCTCACCCTGGCGTACTGGCGACGTAGCGCCGCCGTGAATTCTTCGAGGTTACCCGCCCCGATCGCGTCGCGAAGATTCCGCATAAGGTTCTGATAATAATAGAGATTGTGCATCGTCGCGAGACGCGGCCCGAGGATCTCGCCACACTTCGCAAGATGCCTGAGGTACGCGAGACTGTAGTGACGACACGTGTAGCAGCCGCAAGCCGGGTCGGGCGGAGAGGTGTCATCAGCGTACCGAGCATGCCGGAATTTGACGTTGCCACGCGAGGTGAACAGTTGTCCGTTGCGTGCATGCCGGGTCGGAATGACGCAGTCGAACATGTCGACGCCGCGCAGGACGGCTTCTGCAATGTCGACCGGCGTGCCGACGCCCATCAGGTAGCGCGGCGAACCCTCCGGCATGTCTGGTATGAGCGCATCGAGCACAGCGAGACGCTCGTCTTCGGGCTCGCCGACGGCAAGGCCGCCAATGGCATATCCGTCGAAACCGATAGCGGTCAGACCGGCCAGTGACTGGCGCCGCAAGTTGCCGAACATGCCTCCCTGGACGATGCCAAACAGCGCTTCGCCGCGGTCCGCCTCAGCAGACTTCAGCTCGTCGAACCGGGCACGGCTGCGATCCGCCCAGCGCAGTGAGCGCTCCATCGAATCCTGTGCCTCGGCCTCCGTCGCAGGATACGGCGTGCATTCATCGAAGATCATCGTCACGTCTGCGCCGAGCTCGTGCTGCACCTCCATAGATCGCTCGGGCGTCAGGACCACGGTGTCGCCGTTGACCGGCGACTGGAAGGTTACGCCCTCCTCCGACAGCTTGCGCA
>JAHEEN010000301.1 GCA_024640685.1 Rhodospirillaceae bacterium | reverse complement strand
GGAAGTCACCGCGGTCATGCGCGATCACCTGACGTCGGTGCGCGCGGCACTCGACAACGGCCTCGAGGAGCTGCCGTCGTTCGACAGCCTGGATTGCATTGCGTTGCTGCGCGCGCAACTACTCGAGCACCTGCTACCGAGCTTGCGGCGCGTCATCAACGCGACGGGCATCGTCATCCATACGAATCTAGGTCGTGCGCCGTTGGCGGACGAGGCCATCGCCGCTATTGATGCCACTGCGCGGGGTTACTCGAACCTGGAGCTCGATCTCGACACCGGACAGCGCGGTGTTCGCTATCAGCATGTCGAAACATTGCTGCGGCGGCTGACCGGCGCCGAAGCCGCGCTCGTCGTCAACAACTGTGCGGCGGCAGTCGTATTGGCGCTCGACACGCTCGCGCGCGACCGCGAGGTCGTGATCTCGCGCGGCGAGCTCGTCGAGATCGGCGGCTCGTTTCGGATTCCGGACATCCTCGCGAAGAGCGGCGCGCGCATGGTCGAGGTCGGTACGACGAACAAGACACGGCTCAACGACTACGATGCGGCGATCTCGGACGACACGAAGCTGCTGCTAGCTGTTCATCCGAGCAACTACCGCATCGTCGGCTTCAGCGAGAAGCCCGCGCTCGCCGAGCTGACCGAGCTTGCGCATCGCCACGATTTAATCGCAATGCAGGACCTCGGCAGCGGCGCGTGCGTCGACGTCGATGCGGTGACTGCGATCGCCGAGCAGACCGTGCGGCAAAGCGTGGCCGCGGGTGTCGACGTCGTGACTTTCAGTGGCGATAAGCTGCTCGGCGGGCCACAGGCGGGAATCATTGTCGGCAAGGCCGAGCACATTGCTGCGATGGAGAAGAATCCACTGCTGCGCGCGCTGCGCATCGACAAGCTGTCATTGGCTGCGTTGGCGGCGACGCTGCGGCTGTACTTCCCGCCGTACGATCCGATGGAGCGTGTGCCGGTGTTGCGGATGATCGCAGAGCCGGCCGACAGCATTGCGCGCCGCGCGCAAGCGTTACTGCGCGAGCTTCAGAAGATCGCTGGCGTCGAAGGCGTACTCGTCGAGGACGTCGGTTACGCTGGCGGCGGCAGCCTGCCGATGGCCGCGCTGCCGACGACAGCCGTTCACTTGACGGTCGCTGGACGTACGGCCGGCGATGTCGCACAAGCGCTGCGTGAGTCCGAGCCCGCGGTTATCGGGCGCGTCGTCAACGATCGGTTTGCCGTCGATCCGCGAACCGTCGCGGAGGCCGATGCCCAGGATTTGATCGCCGCGTTCGAGCGAGTCGCTGCATGAAACCACAACTGTCGCTCGGCGTGATCGGTCACGTCGATCACGGCAAGACGGCGTTGGTACGGGCACTGACAGGCATCGAGACGGACCGTCTCGAAGAGGAGCGGCAACGCGGTTTGTCGATCGTGCTCGGGTTTGCGCACCTCGAGCTCGATAGTGGCATCGTCGATTTCATCGACGTCCCGGGACACGAAGATTTCGTCCGCACGATGATCTCCGGTGCAACGGGCATAGACGGCGTTCTGCTCGTCGTTGCCGCGAACGAAGCCGTGATGCTGCAGACGCGCGAGCACTTCGCAATTGCAAAGCTGCTCGGTATCGATCGCGGGGTCGTCGTCGTGACGAAAACCGATCTCGTGTCGGAGGACGATATAGCGCTTGCCGAGCAGCTCGTTCGCGAACTCGTTGCCGGTAGCGGCCTCGAAGACGCGCCCATCGTCAACGTGTCGTCCGTTACGGGCGACGGTATCGAAGCACTAGCGGCGCAGATAGAAGCATTGTTGCTGCCCGATGGGGCAGCAGACGTTCGCGACGATGCGTTTCTTCCGATCGATCGCGTGTTCGCAATGCAGGGCTTCGGCGTTGTGGTGACCGGCACGCTGAAGCATGGCCGGCTACAGGAGAATCAGAGCGTCGAGCTACTGCCGCGTCGTCGAGAGGCAACGATACGAGCGCTACAAAATCATCGCCAACCCGTCAGCGTCGCGCTGCCTGGGCAGCGCGTCGCCGTCAATCTTCGCGGCGTGCGGCTAGAAGAGATCGAGCGGGGCGACGTGCTGGCGTCGAAGGCATTCTTGACACCGTCGCGTCGTCTCGACGTCGAGCTCGAGCTGTTGTCGGATGCTGCGGCTGAGCTGAAGAACGGCACTACCGTTCGAGTCTTGGTCGGCACTAGCGAAATCATTGCCAGAGTGCGTCTACTCGGTCACCGAGCGCTACAGCCTGGTGACAAGGGTTACGCGCAGCTGCGTTGCGAGACCGATGTCGTCACGCACCGCGATGAGCGGTTCATCATTCGCGGGGTGTCGCCGGTCGCGACGTTGGGTGGCGGTCGCGTGCTCGTTGCGAACGCAGAGCGCCATCGTCGCTTCGATGCCGATACGCTCGCTCGCCTGGAGCGTATTGCGTCGACGGACGCGCAAGCGGTCGTCGAGGCGCGTCTCTTCGACGCAGGCATTGCGGGCTTAAACCCGCACGCGTTGCAGCAGGAGCTGGGGCTCTCGGGCGAGGCATTGTCGGCCGCGGTCGAGCGCGCGGATGCCGAGCGCATCGGTGATGCACGTGTCCTGCATCGGGCGAGCTACGCGACGTTGTTGGCCGACATCGTCGCCGCAATTGCGAAGTTCCATACGGAAAAACCGAAGAAGGCAGGGCTCGCGACTGGGGCTTTGCTGCACGAGCTCGATCGCAAGTGTGACTCGAAGGTGCTGCAGCATGCAGTTGCCGAGCTCGTGTCCGCTGGCAAGCTCGTCGCCGAAGGCGGCGTGCTGCGCCGTCCGCAGTTCGATCCGCTTGGAGGACTGCCGATCGAGGAGCGCAAGCTCGCAGCGAAAATCGAGCAACTGTTTCGATCGGGCGGGCTGGCGGCACCGGACATCGACGCCGTCGTCGACAAGAACCCGGCAACGCGGCAGCTATTGCAGCTGTTGCTCGATGCCGGCAGGCTCGTGCGCTTGAAGACCTACGATCGTAAGAGCCGCATGGTGCTGCACAGCGACGTGTTATCGGCTGTAACGCAGCGGTTGCAACAGCAGTTCCCGCATCCTGATACATTTACCGTCGCTGACGTGCGCGATCTGCTGAGCGCGACGCGAAAGTCCGTCGTCCCGCTGATGGAGCATC
>JAHEEN010000300.1 GCA_024640685.1 Rhodospirillaceae bacterium | reverse complement strand
CGGAGCGTCTGCGGCTGGTCCGATTCCCGTGTGCGGCTCTCCGTCAATCTTCGGGGCGCGCCGCCGCTGCGTATCGGCGAGTTTGCCGCTTACCGCCAGGATCTCATCATCGGCGCGAGCGTGCAGCTGAGCTTGCCGACCGGGCAGTACGACCCCGAGCGGCTCGTCAACATCGGCACGAATCGCAGCGCCGTCAAGCTCGAGCTTGGCATGTCCAAACGCTTGCAAAGCTGGTTCCTCGAGCTCGCCCTGGCAGGCACGATTTTCGAGACCAACGACGAGTTTGCGGGCAAGGTCAGGGAGCAGGACCCCATCCTGGGTCTGCAGTTCCACGCCGTGCGTAATTTTCCGCGGGGTAGCTGGATAGCCTTCGACATGACCCACTATTCTGGTGGGCAGACCCGCACCGATGGGGTCGACAACGCCAATCGGCAGTCCAACGGTCGCTTCGGGCTGACGTTTTCCTTGCCGCTCGGCCGCGCACAGTCGCTCAAGCTCTACGCGAGCAGCGGCGTGCTGACCCGCACCGGTACCGACTTCGACACGGCCGGTCTCCTCTGGCAGTACCGCTGGGGCGGCGGGCTCTGAGGGGCACAGCCTTCTCGAACGCCCGCGCCCAGTCAGTCTGTTATTCTTGCCTGGAATTTGCCGATGTTGCGATAACAACACCTACCTCTAGATAGGCCCAAGATGCAGGATACGGCGGTACCCATCATCCGTTCGAAGCTCTACGCGCCCCGGCTAGCGCCGGGGGTGATCGATCGTACGCGGCTTGCCGCATTGGTACCCGCCGTCGCTCGAACGCCGGTCACGCTCATATCGGCCTCGGCCGGCTATGGTAAGAGCACGCTCGCGAGCCAGTGGCTCGCGGCAATCGATATGAAGTCGAGCTGGTACTCGATCGATCCGGCTGAACTCGGCCTCGAGGTTCTTGGCGAGCGCTTTGATCGCGCGCGTCTTCGCGAGACCCGGTAAGCCCTCGACGAGCAGGTTGCCGTTCGCGAGCAGCCCGATGATGAGCCGTTCGACGACGGCTGCCTGGCCGATGATCGATTGCCCCATGCGCTCCTCGTGCGACTGCAGCTGCGCGAACGCGTTCACCGATCGGCTTGCTCCAGGACCTCGCGAAGCGGCTCGCCGACAGCGCCCGACGGCGGCTTCAGCGACATGTAGGTTGCGAGCGTCGCCGCGACATCGACCGTGTCGACCCTGCGATTGACCGTAACGGGCGTCAATCCCGCACCGGCGAACACGATCGGCACGTAGGTATCGTAGTTCCACGGCGAGCCGTGTGTCGACGCGACCGTCAGCCCTTCGAAGTCGTTAATGAACCAGTTCGGCTCGAAGACGAGGAACACGTCGCCGGAGCGCTTCGGATGGAAGTTACGCCCCACGGCGCGATGGAGTTCGTTGTCGGGCAAGTTGCCGCGGCGCAGGGCCGCGCTCGAAACTGCGAGCGAGACACCGGGAAGCTTCGACACCTCCTCGACTACAGCGAGCTCGAGCGCTTCCTGATCGATGCGTGAGTCATTCGTCACAGCCGCGCTCAAATACAGATAAGGATGCTCGTACGTCTCGATGAGCGCGCCCTCGATCCCGAAGCACGTCTTGATGCGCTCGATCGCAGCGTTTCTGTCCCAGGAATCTGGCTGAATGTAGCCGGCCGAAATACCAAGGCTGTTCAGATATCCGGGCGTATCGGGACCGCCATGATCGGCTGCCAACACGATCAGCGTATTCGCGAGCCCGACTTCCGCGTCGACGAAAGCGAAGAGCTCCGCGAGCGTCCGGTCGAGCCGCAGCAGATTGTCCTCGGCCTCCAGGCTCGACGGCCCGAAGACATGGCCGACGTAGTCGGTCGCGGAGAAGCTCACGCTCAAATAGTCGGTCACCGCATCTTTGCCGAGCTGCTCGCCGAGGAGCGCAGCCTTCGCGAAGTCGAGCAGGAGCTCGTCACCCGCCGGACTGAGCGTGAGCAGTGTCGTGTAGTAGGGGCTCGCGGCGCTGCCGTAGGCGTGTCGGAACGTCCTGCCGAAGTCGCCAACGTCGCTCTCCCATTCGCGGTCGTCGGAGTCGCCGAATATATATGTGTCCTGCGCGTGCAGCAGGCGCCATTCCGTGCCCCGTATTGGGCAACGAGCCCTTTCGCGTTCCACGCATCGACCCAGCTCGGATAGCTGCTGCGATAGTAGTTGCTTGTAACGAACTCGCCAGATGCCTTCGAGAACCAGTAGACCGTCCCGGAGTGGCCGGCCATCGAGATGGCGCCGCGATCCTTGACGGAAACGCCGACGGCCTTAGCCCGGCCACCGGTCTTGGCGCGCAGCTCGTCTGCAAACGTCGTAACCAGCAACGCCGCCGGCGAGCGTCCCTCGCTGCGCGTTGCACGCTGCGTCGGATCGATCTCGGTGGCGGCGTCGACATCCGCGCCGCGGGTCAAGAGCCGATAGTCGGGGTCCTCGACGTTGTAGGTCGTGAGGCCTGTTTCGCGTTCGAACCAGAGATTACCGACCGTGCCGTGCGCGGAGGGATGCGCGCCAGTCGCGAGCGTTGTGTGACCGACGATCGTCTCGGTGTTGGCGTGCGCGTGATGCGCATCGCGATAGACGACTCCCGATTCCCAGAGATAACGGAAGCCGCCCTCAGACAGGCGGTCGTAGTAGCGCGTAGGCAAATCGCCGCGTAGCTGATCGACCGTGATCTGCAGAATGAGCCGCGGGTTGCGCGCGCCCTGGGCCGAAGCGTGGGGGATGGCTAGCGCCAGCGCAATGAATAGGGCTGAAGCGGATCTATACATCGATTGACGCTGTCCTCGAGTCGCCGTTGCGCGTGGAGGCGCCGGCGACTGTCAGAATGCAGTCTCAGTTGGTACCGGGATTGCGCTGCAGCGTCTCCAGCACGCGCGTCAAGTTGAAGCTGCCGGGGGGCCGCCGCGGCGGGAAATCCTGGTACGTGGCGAGATGCTGCGAGACGTAGGCAACAGCCGGAAGTATCAAATACGCCCGGTCGAAACGCCAAATGTTGTAGCTCTCGGCGTCGTGCTCGGCGCGCTCGAACGGATCGCCGCGAAGATCGAACAGCTTCGGCACGCGCAATGTGACGAGCGGCTCCTGCCACACGGCAAACCCATGTGCACGCT
>JAHEEN010000299.1 GCA_024640685.1 Rhodospirillaceae bacterium | reverse complement strand
ATGCTGCGACCGAGCTCCTCGCTCGCAACGGCTGGGCGCAAGCTGTCAGACGAGTCAGCCCAACGCAACGGCGCGTCCAACGCGCCGAGTACTGTCTCGACACCGTCATGCAAAATGTTGATCAGAAAAATCTCGCGCTGGCCGCGCGTCGACGGCCAACCCGCAACGCGGACAGTGTCACCAACGCTGAGCGTGTCGCGTGTATAGCCCCTGCGCGCAGCCGCATTCGCGGAGTCGCCTTCAATCAACCACTCGACGGTCTGGCCAGAGTTGTCGGTCACATCCAGCATTAGAAGGATGTGCGGATTGCGCCACGTGATGCCCGTGATCTCGCCTTCGACCTCCTGATTCCCGGAGCGATCGTAGGGCGAAACGGAGTGATGCGCGGCCACGCCTGCGCTGAGGCAAAGACCAATGCACACAATCAACGTTCCGCGAACGGCGCAGTTGAACGTTGCTCCAGCCATGACGCTCTCCTCCAACTTTTTTCGTTGCTAACGTCCTACGGCGCAGTGCATGAGAAGTTTTCCGCCTCGTCGATACTACCGGAGCCATCGTATTTCGCGACCTGCGGATGCGGGCACAGCGGTCGCGTGCGAACGACGCGGCCGTCCTCTCGCTGCGTCGCAAGGACGGCACCGGGCGCCTCACCATGCTCGCGCCAACGCTCGAGCACGCCCAGCATGTCGAACTCGTTCGGTCCATGCCCGCCGCTGCAATGTCCCATGCCCGGCACCATGTAGAGCCGCATGCCCTCGTCAGCGCGCGCCTGACCGAGCGTATCCACGACATCGTCGTAGTAATCGATCGAGCCGCGCGGCGGAATATTTTGATCCGCCCAACCGTGATAGATCAGCAGGCGCCCGCCGCGGCTGATGAACGGCTCGAGGTCCGCCGACGTTGCTGCAAACAGACCGCCATCCACCTCGCGCGCTTTGTCGAGGTGCTCGACAACGTTGATGTCGCGATAGTCGAAATTCTCGTTCGGGAATACGACGTGCCGAAACAAGCTGATATACATGTAGTGCGGCTCACGCGACGCGACGCGTTCCCAGAACAGCTCACTGCCGGGCTCGAGGCCATCGGTCAGCTTCTCGCCGGTGCGCGGGTCCGTGATCGTCGCATAGATCTTGCGCGCGGCGGCGACCTGCGGCTCAGTCAAGCACGCGCGTGTCTCATTGGCCTTGCATTGCAACACGCCGGGATCGAAGTCGCAGCCGACCGGATCGCTGATCAAACGATCCTCGAGGCCGTCGCGCGCATCGCAATAGCGCATCGCCGCTTCGTGAATGAGTCCGAATTTGTCGTTCGGGATGAAGCTCTGAGGCGTTTCGTGTGTCGCCTGAATCATGCCGAGCGTCTGGAATGCGACATCGGTGCGATCGTAGCCGGGCGCGCCGGCGATGATCGCGTCGAAGTCGGTCGGATAACGCTGGGCTTCCATGAACGACTGCCGACCACCACCTGAGCAGCCGTTGAAGTACGAGTAGCTCGGCGCACGACCGTAGAATGCGTCGACGGTCGCTTTACCCTGCAAAGCCGTCTCGTGAACGGCGCGGTAGCCGAAGTCGACGAGCTTCTCCGGATGACCAATTGCGAAGCTCGCATCGTTGCCGGTATGACCGGAATCTGTCGACGCCGTCGCATAGCCACGCCGCACGCCGGCCGCAAGCGCGCGATATTGGATCGAGCCGGCCCAACCGCCGTTGCCGACGGTCAAAAATTTGCCGTTCCAATCATCGAGCGGCAGCCACAGCTCGGTTTTGATATCGGAGTCGTCGCTCGGCGCAATCGTCAACTCGACGCGGCAAAACGCAGGCAGGTCGGTCAACGCCTGACCACCGCTCGCCATGAACCGACCCGATGTCACGGCCTCAGTCGAAGTTACGGTCGTATGGTTGAGCTGCAGCGATTCGGCCAGGCTTTCGCAGACGGCCGGCGCCTGCTGCGCCTGAACGGATACGGCAACGAGCGCGGCACAACCGGCAACGATCCTTCTCATATCGAAACCCTTCTTTAGAGGCGGCTACTGCACGGATAGTAAGCGCAACGCAGACCGCTGTGCTAGCCGAACCCGGCCACACCGGGCGGGTGAGATTGCACAAATCTCCGGGGAAGTCTGAGTTTCAACCGTCGGCACGTCGGCGGCACGAGGCTAGGCTCGGTAGAGATCAGCGAACCGCACTCTAACGTCTTGACGTTGTAACGTCATAACGTTAATTTGCCACTATGGATGCTAGCCAGAAAAGAACCACGGTCTATTTCGATCCGACACTGCATCGCGCGCTGCGGCTCAAGGCAGCGGAGACTGACCGGTCTTTGTCGGATCTCGTCAACGAGGCCGTCAGAATGAGCCTTGCGGAGGATGCCGAAGACCTGGCCGCATTCGACGAGCGCGCACGGGAACCCGACCTGCCCTTCGAAACCGTCGTCAAAGAATTGCGGCGCAGTGGCAAGATATAGCGTCGCGATCAAGCCTTCGGCGCAACAAGAACTGCTCGCCGTATCGAGCAAAAAGGATCGCCAACGAATCGTCAGGCGAATCGAAGCGCTGACCGACGATCCAAGCCCTCACGGCTGCGAGAAACTTTCAGGATACGATCGATTCCGACTAAGGCAAGGCCGTTATCGTATCGTCTACGAGGTGCGCGACGACGCAGTCCTAGTCGTCGTTATCAAGATCGGACACAGACGCGATGTCTATCGCGTCCGCTGACAGCTGTGCGCAATCGTTGACTGCAGACTGATCGACTTGCGAGTCGAGCCAACGTCGCGCGGCTTGGACTACCCTCTGATCGGCGAGCGCGGGTCCGCGCTCGCGATCGACAACGAGCTCGTCAGGCTCGATGGGGCCGCTCAAAACGCGGCCGTTGCCGTCGATTGTGCTTGCAACCGCGAGCATCAACGCGGCACCGTCGATCAGATCGAACGTGCGCGTCGCCGTCGTCGCACCGCGCGTCGCAGATCCAAAACTGCGCGTGGCGGGATGCGACGCGAACGCCGCCGCGACGATCTCGGCCGCGCTCGCGGTTTCGGCATCGAGGAGAATCGCAACTGGAGCGCCGGTCTCGCGCAAAGTGTACGCCTCGCCCCGCACACGCAGCTGCACGTAATCACCGAGGCCAACCTTGCCGTCCTCGTACCAAATACT